>JAZKFK010000071.1:0-8200 GCA_040386475.1 Pseudomonadota bacterium
ATCATGTTGTACGGCATGTTCAGCGTCTTGCGGCTGAGGATATGCTCGAACAGGTGGGCGAACCCGGCGCGGCCCTGCGGATCGTTCTTGGCGCCCACTTCGTACCACAGCGAAGTGGTGATGGTGGAGGTGGACTGATCGGGCAGCGCGATTACCGTCAGTCCGTTGGCCAGTTGCCAGCGGGTATATTCGATTGGCGGGGCGACCAGCGCGCTGTCGGCGGAATCCTGGGCCATTGCCGGAATCGGGGCGGTCAGCAGGGCGGCAGCGGCCAGCATCAGCGATTTCCTGAAATGCATCGAAAGGTCCCCGCAGGTCGCCGGAAGGGCGGAATAGTTTCAGGGTAAACCATGCCCGCCAAACACCGCAAGCCTAGACCACTGGACAGGTGACTCGGGCGCCGCGCCTGCTAGGCTCCCCGCCATGATCGCCGCGTTCACCTGGATCGAACAGACCCGCATCAGCGTGTTCATGCGCGAGGACTTCTACGCCTATTTCGTCGCCCTGATCGGCCACGCCTGGGGCATGGCACTGCTGGTAGGCGGCGGGCTGGCGATTTGCCTGCGGGTGCTGGGCATTGGCCGCAGCAGTGATCTGGCCAAGTGGAGTGCCGTACTGTCGTTGATGAAATGGGGCGCGGTGCTGGCGGCAGTATCGGGCCTGGCGCTGCTGGCGGGCTATCCGGTGAAGGCGCTGACCAACTGGGTCTTTGCGCTGAAGTTCGCCTGCCTGATCGGCGCGGCATGGCTGACAGTGCGAGCTTTGCGCGAAGGCAGCAAGCCGCGGGCCGCGCTGGCGCTGCCCCTGTGGCTGGGCGGCGTGGCGGCGGGCAAGCTGCTGCTTTATACCTACCACGCGCTGATGGCTGCGGAGCTGGCCGGATGAGCCCGGAAGCCTATCCCGTCGATCATGTGCTCGATCCGGTGAAGATCGTCGAATGGTCGATTGATACCGGGCTGTTCGACATTGCCTATTCGGCCTGGGGCTGGCCGATTGCCGAGATCGTCCACTTCACCGGCCTGTGCCTGCTGATGGGCAGCGTGGGCCTGTTTGACCTGCGCCTGCTGGGCCTGCTGCGCGGCATTCCGGTGACGGCGATGCACAAGCTGGTGCCGTTTGGCGTGGCCGGCTTCGCGCTCAGCGTGGCCAGCGGCACTGTGTTCGTCTCCTCCAGCCCGGACCAGTACCTGTATAACCCCGCGTTCCAGATCAAGATGGGCCTGCTGGCGCTGGCGGGTACCAACATGATGCTGTTCTACCTGTTTGCTGCCAAGGGACTGCGCGGCCTGGGGCCGCATGACAAAGCGCCGTGGCCCGCGCGGCTGTTCGCGCTGGTCAGCCTGGCCAGCTGGACCGGAGTAATCGCGGCCGGGCGGGTAATCACCGCGTTCCGTCCGCCTGCGTGGTTCTGGTGCAGCTGGTGCGGGTGAGCGGGCCGAACTAGCCATTGCGTCGGTCCCGAGACAGGCGCAAACGATCCCCGCTGGATCGTTTCGCTTGTTCAAGGACCGCTGAAGTCATGACCCGATACGTTTCCACCGCGGCGCTGGCCGCTGCTTGCGCATGCCTGGCGCTCGCCGCCTGCAATCAGACCCCCCAAGAGCCCGCTGCCCCGGCCGAGCCCACGCTGCACGCGGTGATGAAAGAGCAGATCGACGCCAATGCCGATGCCCTGTGGGACGTGACCAACGGCGCCATCGACGATGATGCCATGATCGATCCGGCCAAGCTGGATGATGCCAAGTGGGCGCAAATCGTTGAGCTTTCGGGCAAGGTGGAAGCAGGAGCCCGGACGCTGGCCGCGCTGGACTCGATCATTGTTGCCGCTCCCGGCGTGAAAATCAGCGATTCGGATATCGAGGATGGCCACAGTGCCGCGCAGGTGCAGGGTTTCGTGGATGCAGATCCGGCCACCTTCCGCAACCTGGCCACTACGCTGGCAGATCACATGCAGGAGATCGGCGCAGCCGCACGGTCGAAGGATACCGAGAACCTTGCCCGGCTGGTCAACCAGCTCGATGGCGTATGCGAGACCTGCCACCTGTCCTACTGGTATCCTGAGCAGGCTGAGCTGGTCCGCTCGATCAGGCAGGCAGGCGGCGACGATCCGATGCCAGCCGCAGCGCAGTAGACTGTATCCTCAGTCAGCCGTGGTCAGGTGTCCCGGCCACAGCACTGCCTGCGCCACATACATGCAGCCTTTGTCGGCATTGAATGCCAGCGACGGGCTGCCGTGCAGCCGCCAGCCTTCTTCCAGCGCCTTGGAGACCCGCTCGCAGAAGGCGTGGTCATCCCGGCCGGTGAGGCAACGATAGGGCAGGCGGCCATCTGGCGGGGAACTGGCGGGTGAACTGGTGGTCATGCTGGCTCCTTTACAGGATATACTTGCTGAGGTCGGTGTTACCGGCAAGCCCCGCCAGACGTTCGCGAACGTACGGCGCGTCGATTGCCACCGTCTCGCCGTTGCGGTCTTCGGCGGTAAAGCTGATTTCCTCGAACAGCTTTTCCATCACCGTCTGCAAGCGCCGCGCGCCGATGTTCTCGACCGATGCGTTGACCTGCGCGGCGATGGCGGCAACCTCGCGCACGGCGGCATCGTCCATCGTCACGGTCACGCCTTCGGTGCCCAGCAAGGCCTGGTACTGGGAAACGAGGTTGGCGCGCGTTTCCGACAGGATGCGCACGAAGTCTTCCTCGGTCAGGCTTTGCAGCTCCACGCGGATCGGCAGGCGGCCCTGCAATTCGGGCAGCATGTCGCTGGGCTTGGCCACATGGAACGCGCCAGAGGCGATGAACAGCACGTGGTCGGTCTTCATCGGGCCATACTTGGTGGCCACGGTGGTGCCTTCGATCAGCGGCAGCAGGTCACGCTGCACGCCTTCGCGGGATACCGATCCGCCGCGCACGTCGCTGACGGCGATCTTGTCGATCTCGTCCAGGAACACGATGCCGTTGGTCTCGGCATTGTGCAGCGCCACGCGAGCCACATCGTCCTGGTCCATGCGCCGCTCGGCCTCTTCCTCGACCAGCTTGTCCCACGCATCGGGCACCATTAACTTGCGCTTCTTCTTGGGTCCGGCGCCGCCGAAGGCCTTGCCCATCATTTCGGACAGGTTGATCATCGTCGCCCCACCGCCCATGCCGGGGATGTCCATCTGCATCTGCGGCGCGTCGCTGACCTCGATCTCCACCTCGGTCTCGTTCATGGCGTTTTCGACGATCCGCTGGCGGAAGCTTTCACGCGTAGCCTGGCTGGCGCTTTCGCCCACCAGCGCGTTAAGCAAGCGCTCCATCGCCGCCTTGCTGGCGGCCTCGCGCACGGCTTCGCGGCGACGGTCCTTTTCCAGACGGATGGCGTCTTCCACCAGATCGCGGGCGATCTGCTCTACATCGCGGCCGACATAGCCGACTTCGGTGAACTTGGTCGCTTCCACCTTCACGAACGGCGCATCGGCCAGTTTGGCCAGGCGGCGGCTGATCTCGGTCTTGCCGCAGCCGGTGGGGCCGATCATCAGGATGTTCTTGGGCGTCACCTCGTCGCGCAGGTCGGCACTGAGGCGTTGGCGGCGCCAGCGGTTGCGCAGGGCCACGGCCACTGCGCGCTTGGCATCCTGCTGGCCAACGATGTGTTCGTCCAGCGCCGCAACGATGGCTTTAGGTGTCAGGTTATCCATGATTTTCCGTCAAATGGTCTCGACCGTCACCCGGTCGTTGGTGAACACGCACAGGTCGGCCGCCACGGCCATGGCACGGCGGGCGATCTTCTCGGCGTCGTCTTCGAAATCGGCCAGCGCGCGGGCCGCGGCCAAGGCATAGTTGCCGCCCGAGCCGATGGCGCAGATGCCGCCCTCTGGCTCCAGCACGTCGCCATTGCCGGTCAGCACCAGCAGCACTTCGGCATCGGCCACGATCATCAGCGCTTCCAAGTTGCGCAGGTATTTGTCAGTCCGCCAGTCCTTGGCCAGTTCCACGGCTGCACGCAGCAGCTGGCCGCGATGCTGCTCCAGCTTCTTTTCCAGCCGTTCGAACAGGGTGAAGGCATCGGCGGTGGCCCCGGCAAAGCCAGCGATCACGCCGCCATCGCCCAGCCGGCGCACCTTGCGGGCATTGGGCTTCATCACCGTGTTGCCCATCGAGACCTGGCCATCGCCGGCGATGACCGTGCGGTCACCCCGGCGGACGCCGATGATGGTGGTTCCGTGCCAGGGGATCAGCCCGTGGCTGCTGCCGTGATCGTTCATGGACCCGGATATGGGAAGCGCCGCGCAGCTGCGCAAGCGTTGCCGGAGCGGACCTGCCAGCCGGGTTTATTGGCCGCCCGCGCCGCCGCCAGCACCACCCGGTGCGGCAGTGCCGACCGTGCCGATGTTGCCGAACAGATCCTGCAGGAAGCTGCGGTTACGACCCAGCGTGGGCGTTTCAGCGCCATCGGGATCCAGCCGGACGACGTTTTCCATGCCCGTCTGGTCCATCCGCGTCACATTGCCACGCTGGTCAAAATGGACCGCGAGCACACGGTGCGTGGCAATGCGCGGGCGCGTGAAAGGCGCCTGCTCTGTGCGGCTGGAAACGTAATACCAAACCGGCTCACCAAACTGGCTGATCAGCGTGGGCCGACCCAGCGTGCCTTGCACCGAATCGCGGTTGTCGATGCCCGGCTGGACCGAAGCGACCAGCACTTCATCCACCAGATAGCCACGGGTGGACTGGATGGAGGAGCAGCCGGTGGCCAGCAGGCCAAGGGCCGCAGCCGCCGCGATCCGCACAGACTTCCCGATGAGTGGCGTCGAATGCATCTTTTCCAGTCCGTCCTTCGATCAGCCGGGGCAGGCACCGCTTTGCGCGGCGACCGACGGCACCTATATGTCTTGTGCCGAAGCCTTAGGGGCTGGCGCGCCCAGGTGCAATCCCGGCCATGGCGCGCTTGCCCTGCTGCTTTTGAACCGCCGCTTAACCGGGCGCCCTTGCCGGCGTTCGTGCCAGATGGAGCTTGCCTGCCTTGTCCTTCCTTTCCCGTCTGCTGGGTACCGGCCCCGATCCGCGCGCCGACCTCAAGCCGCTGTGGCACCGCGTGATCACGCTGAGCCGCACGCCGGCATTCTATGCGGAACACCACGTGGCCGATTCGGTGGACGGGCGGTTCGACATGGTCACCACCCTGCTGGCTATCACCATGCTGCGGATGGAGCAGAGCCCGGCGCTGGCCGCGCGCTGTTCGTTGCTGACCGAACTGTTCGTGGAGGACATGGACGGCCAGTTGCGCGAAAGCGGCCTGGGCGATGTGGTTGTGGGCAAGCACATGGGCAAACTGATGAGCGCGCTGGGCGGCCGGCTGGGCGCCTTGCGTGATGCTTTCGCCAGCGACGATCCCGGCGCGGCAGTTGCGCAGGCGGTAGAGCGCAACACGCATTGGCAGGGCCAGGGCGATCCGGCGGGTCTGGCGGCGTGGCTGCTGGCCTACCGCCAGACGCTGGCCGACATGCCCGACGAAGACCTTGCTGGCGGAAGGATCGCAGCATGAGCGCGCCCTTTCCCCCGCCCGAATTCAGCCGCACGGTCGATCCCCGGCACTTGACCGAAGCGCCGTTGCAACTGGTCGCCAACGAAGCGGAGCGCGCTGCGCTGGCCCGCCGCTTTGCCCTGGTGCGGATCGACAAGCTGGAGGCCACCGTCCTGTTGACCGGCGAGGGTGACGTGATCCGGGCCAGCGGGAAGCTGCTGGCCGACATCGTGCAAAGCTGCGCCATTTCGGGCGATGATCTGGCCGTCAAGATCCGCGAGCCGCTGGCCGTCGCCTTCGTGCCTGAAACCGCAATCACCACCACGGAGGAGGAGATCGAGCTGACGGCCGATGCGCTGGACGAGATCCCCTATGCCGCATCCGGCCCCACCGCCTCGATCGACGTGGGGGAAGCGGTGGCCGAGAGCCTGGCCCTGGCGATTGATCCCTATGCGACCGGCCCGCAAGCCGAGGACGTGCGGAAGAAGCACGGCCTTGCGGGTGAAGGCGGAACGGGCGCCCTGGCCGCAGGCCTGGCCGCGCTGCTGGGGAAAAAGGACTAGGCGCCCTCCTCCGCCCGCCACGGGTTGAAGAACAGGTCCTCCACCGCCACGCCGAAGAAGGCGGCCAGTCGGTACGCCATCGGCAGGCTGGGATCGTACTTGTCGGCCTCCATGGCGATGATTGTTTGGCGGCTGACCTCTATCGCATCGGCCAGTTCGGCCTGGTTGAGGCCGCGGCCCTTGCGCAAGTCGCGCAGGCAGTTCTTCATTCGCCCGCTCCCCGGCGGCGCCACATCCACACCGCCCAGAAGATACCGAAACCGACTGCCTGGCCAACGAACAGCGCCAGTGCGCCCTGCACCTGCGCACTGGGCATGCCCAGCGCGGCAATCAGCCAGGCCAGGACGATCAGGCCACCCGCCATGCCGCCCCAGTACCAGCTGATCATGTGCCCCTGCTTCTGCATGTCATCCATCGTCCGCCACCATGGGAGGCAGGCCCAAAAGGTTGCGCCAAGCACGAGCAGGCCGCCGATCAGCACGGGCCAGAACTGGTGGCCCGGCACCACGTGATTCAGCAGGGAGCCAGCCAGCAAGGCAACCGCCAATGGGCCAAGGAAGGCCAGCAGGGTGGCCTTGCGCAAGCGACGGGAATAATTGGTCTGGGCCATGGGAACCTCTCCTTGATGTAAAGAGAGTTAGACATTTTCGCCCGAAAGTCCAGATGTTTTTACATTGCTGGAACGCAGAAGGCCGAGGCATGCACCCCGGCCTTCCGTATGTGCCTGATAGGCCAGTTGATTAAAACGAGCCGATCAGAACGGGATATCGTCGTCCAGGTCGTCGCCGAAGCTGCCACCGCCCGAACCGCCGCCGCCATTGCCGCCGCCTTGGTTGTAGCCGCCGCTGGAACCACCGCCCGACGAGCCACCGCCGCCGAACGAGCCGCCGCCGCTGCGCTGGCCACCACCGCCGCCGCCAGAACCGCCGCCAGCACCCGGAGCGCCGTCGAGCATGGTCAGCACGCCGCCAATGCCGCCTACCGAAATCTCGGTGGTGTAGCGGTCATTGCCGCTGGCATCCTGCCACTTGCGGGTGCGCAGCTGGCCTTCGATGTAGACCTTGGAGCCTTTGCGCAGGAACCGCTCGGCCACGCCCACCAGCCCATCGGACTGCAAGACGACCGAATGCCACTCGGTGCGTTCCTTGCGCTCGCCGGTGGCCTTGTCCTTCCACTGCTCGCTGGTGGCGATACGCAGGTTGGCGATGCGCCCGCCGTTCTGGAAGCTCTTAACTTCGGGGTCGGCCCCCAGGTTGCCGATCAGGATTACCTTGTTGACGCTGCCCGCCATCGAATCATGTCCTCTCTTGGTGTGGCCCGTGGCCTAGCCAATCGCGGCCGCACGGCAAAGAGGACGGGCCGGGTTTTACCCCAAGCCGAGCGCCACGGCGGTCCAGTAAGTGATCCCGGCAAAGACATAAGCAAGGCCGAACAGGTAGCCGAGCATAACCAGCGGCCACTTCCAGCCGTTGGTCTCGCGCCGGGCAACCGCGATGGTGGACAGGCACTGCGGCGCGAACACGAACCATGCGAGGAAAGCAAGCGCGGTGGCCAGACTCCAGTCCGCCGTCAGCCGCGGCCCGAGCGCTTGGGCAGCCGCATCCTCGTCAGCGGCATCAACCGCATAGGTTGTCGCCAGGCTGGCCACGGCAACTTCGCGCGCGGCCATGGCGGGGATCAGCGACAGGGCGATCTCGTGATTGAAGCCGATGGGGGCCACAACCACTTCCAGCCCGCTGGCGATATGGCCGGCAATGCTGGCTTCGGACTGGCTCTCACCCGGTTCGGCCTGCGGGAAGCTGAGCAGCAGCCACAGGACCACGGTGACGGTGAAGATGATGGTGCCCGCGCGGCGCAGGAAGATCCACGCGCGCTGCCACAGGCCCAGCAGCAGATCGGACAGCGGCGGCCACTGGTACTTGGGCATTTCCATGATGAAGCCCGATGCCGCACCCTTGGTCGCCGTGCGCCGCAGCACCAGCGCGGCCAGCATCGCGCCCACGATCCCGGCCAAGTACAATGCGAACAGCACCAGCCCCTGCAGGCCCACGCCCACACCGATCGAACGGGCCGGAATGAACGCGCCGATAATCACCGCATAGACCGGCAACCGCGCCGAACAGGTCATCAGCGGGGC
>JAZKFK010000072.1:0-7088 GCA_040386475.1 Pseudomonadota bacterium
AGCCCACTTGGCAAGCCAGCCGATCCGATGCAGAACCGGCGGCAACAACAACGGGGCGCAAAGTCCCGGCCGGGAGATGCCTTTCATGCCTACGGTTTTCCGTCTGATCCTGCTCGCCTTGCTGCTCCCCATATCGCTGGCTCCGGCGCAGGCGCAGTCTGCTCATACGCACGATGAGATGGCGGCCGATGCCGCCGCCGCACCGGCGCAAGTGCGGCACGGGCGCTGGTCCGATCCCACCACCTGGCCTGACGGCCGCGTCCCGCAGGCCGGCGACGCCGTGACCATCGCGCGCGGCATGGACGTGCTGCTGGACATCGATCCCGCAGCCCTGCGCAGCCTGACCATCGACGGCACGCTGCGCTTTGCCGACGAGCGCGACATCGGGCTGGAGACCGAATGGATCTATGTGCGCGGCGGCGCGCTGGAAATCGGCACCGAGGCTGACCCTTTCACGCACAATGCCACAATCACCCTGACCGACGCGGTGCCGGGCGAGGACGTCAATTCCATGGGCGATCGCGGCATCATGCTGATGCGCGGCACGCTCAACCTGCACGGCAACCGCGCCAACAGCTGGACCAAGCTGACCCGAACCGTTCCGGCTGGCGGCAAGGAAATCGAGGTGCTTGACGCCAGCGAGTGGCGAGTGGGCGACCGCATCGTGCTCGCCTCCACCGACTACAATCCGCGGCAGGCCGAACAGCGCACCATCGCGGCCATCTACGGCAACACCATCACCCTCGATGCCCCGCTGCAATACATGCATTTCGGCGCCATCACTTACGGCGTGGACGAACGCGGCGAAGTGGGCCTGCTGTCACGCAACATCCGCATCCAGGCCTCGGAAGATGCCGAGCAGACCTATTTCGGCGGGCACATCATGGCGATGGTTTCCAGCCGCGTTTATGTCTCGGGCGTTGAATTGAACCGCATGGGCCAGCACATGACCCTGGCCCGCTATCCCATGCACTGGCACCTGATCGGCGAAGGCGAAGGCCAGTACATCCGCAACTCGGCAATCCACGATACCTACAGCCGGTGCGTGACGGTGCACGGCACCAACAACGTGCGCGTGGAAAACAACGTCACCTTCAACACCGTTGGTCACTGCTTTTTCCTGGAAGACGGGATCGAGACGGGCAACCAGTTCGTCCGCAACCTGGGCATCCAGACCAAGTGCCACCCCACCCTGCCGTGCGAGCCGACCAACCTGGCGCTGGCGCACCAGAACACCAACGGCCAGGGCGCACCGCATATCCTGATCCCGTCAGACAACACCGTATCCACCTTCTGGATCACCAATCCGGATAACGTCTACCGTGACAACGTGGCCGCCGGATCGGACCAGATCGGGTTCTGGATGGCCTTTCCGCAGCATCCCACGGGCCAGTTCGAAGGGTCCGAAATTGCCGCCCGCACCTGGCCCGGCCGGATGCGGCTGCGCGAGTTCAGCGGCAATACCGCCCATTCCAACTTCGATGGCCTGATGCTGGATCGCGGGCCGCGCGCCGATGGCACCTTCGGCATCGCGGGGCCAAACCTCACCAGCTATGCCGATCCCAACGATACCAGCAGCGGCGTGGTCCCTGCGGTGTTCGCCAACTTCACGGGTTACAAGAACCGCAACGGCGCCATCTGGGGCCGGGGCGAAATGCACCTCTATACCGGGCTGAAGCTGGCCGATAACGCCATCGGCTTTACCCATGCCTCGGGCATTCCGGGCATTGCGCCCTATACTTCGCGCGTGGTCGATTCGCTGTTCGTGGGTGAGAGCGACAACGTGGGCAATCCCACCACACCGGCAGAAATCGCCTATGGCCGCAGCCTGCCCGCCGCCGCCGCCGACTTTCCGATCCGCGGCTATGAATATTACGATTTCCACCACGAGGTGGAGAACACCACTTTCGTCAACTACGTGGCCAATGACCTGCGCGATGCGGGCGCGCTGTCGTACCTGATGTTCACCAGCTTTGGCATGAGCACCAACAACTCGGTAACAGGCCTCACCTTCATCAACGCCAAGCCGGTCAGCTTCCCGCCCGTCCAGCGCCGCTGGGCGTCGGATTATGGGCGCAGCGCGGCTTATCGCAGCGGGGCCTTCCGCGATCTGGATGGCTCTGTCGGCGGTATTCCCGGGGCCACCATCGTGATCGACAACGGCATCGCCGCGGACGAGGAGGCTTGCGACATGCGCGCCAGCTGGAACGCCGCCGTGTGCCGGGGTGATGTGGGCCGGTTCAACATCGCGGGGGATTTCAGCGGCTTCCAGACCGGCCCGATCACCAATCCGATCATCCTCCAGCGCAACGGCCGGCGGTTCGAATTCATTGGCGAGACCACCATCGGCAGCGGTGCCGAGGTGCGGGTGGAGACATCGCGTGACACACTGTCGCTGTCGCTGACCGAGATGGAAAACGGGTCATCGGTGCTGCTCGAGGTCCCGGGCTTTGCGAACGCCGCCGGGGGCGCGGAACAGGCGAGCCTCGCGGCCCTGCGCGAAGCCAGCGAAACCGCCTATTTCCGCGATGGCGAGACGCTGTGGGTCAAGCTGGTAGTGGACAACTCCGCCGGCCTGACGGTTTCACCCAGCAATGCGCCGCCGGGCGGCGCAGCCCGGCCTGTGCCGGTTGGCGCGCGCCTTGATGTCAGCAAGGAAGGGCTTGGCGGCTGACCGTATCGCAAAATCTGGTGGGCGGTAACGGGCTCGAACCGCTGACCCTCTCGGTGTAAACGAGATGCTCTACCAACTGAGCTAACCGCCCCCTTGCGTCGATGCGCCGGGAAGCGCGCGATTTAGCGGATTATCCGGGCAGGTCAATGGACGGTTCTGCCGCAGGGCCAGCAGCTGGGGGTTGAACTGCGGATTGGCAGGGCTTTGCTGCCGTTCTGGCCAGCGCAGTCACTGCCCTGTCCACGTACCACCCTAAACCAGCGCCGCCGCATGTTTGCCCAGTTCGGCGAAGTAGCGGGCCATCGCATCGCATGCCTTGTCGCTCAGCTGGATGAACGCGCGGCGGCGGTCAGTTTCGTCCTCCACCCGCTCGAACAGGCCCACTTCGGTCAGCTGGCTGATCCAGCGCAGCGCCGTGGTGGGCGGCACGGCCGAGGCGATGCAAAGCGAGGTGACGGAAACGCGGGCATGTTCCACGCGCGCCGCCGTCAGATCCAGCAGCATGTCCCACGCCGGATCGGCAAACAGCTCGCCATCAAAGAACCGCGCACGCAACTGGCGCTGGTGGATGATCCGGCGCACCAGCCGCACATCGGGCAAGGACGGACGGGTAGCGCGCACCAGGCGGTCACCTGCCTGCGCAGGGGCAGCGGGATAGTCGTCCAGCCGGAAAGCCGAGACGGGCGAGGCAACCGTTGAACCAGCCGCATCGGCCGACAGCGGCGCGGCCCCCAGCCGGTCCAGCTTGTCGGCGATCGCGGCAACCTGTTCGGTCAGGCGCAGCAAGCCAAGCCGGTCATCTTCTGACAGTTCCCGAACGCGCGCATGCCGCACCTGCGACAGCATCTGGCCCAGCGCCACGATCCGGTCTGCCCGGCGGGCGTTGACAAGGATCTGCGCGCCCGATTGCGAGAGGCAGGCGAACACGTCCTCCAGCCCACCTACCGTGGTGGAAACCACCAGTTGCGCGCCCGACCGGGCCGCGCGCTCGTCTATCCGCGAGAGCGCAGCCAGGGCCGCCCCTTCCGGCGCCGGGCAGTCGAGCAGCACCGCCTCACCCAGGGCACGCGGTGTGCCCGCCAGCAAGGCTTCCAGCGAGCCGCACTCACGCAGCACCATGCTGGCGGCAGTGGCATCCTCGCGCATCTGGGCGCGCACATCCTCGCGATCGGCAAAGATCGAGACTGACAGGGCAACGCCCGCGTCAGCCACCCCGTCATAAGCGAAATCGGCCTGCCCCATGTTCCACAACTCCTGATTCGCCCAACTTTATGGCGAACAGGATGAGAACAAAGCGGGATCAGGTCAAGATAATCCTGCGGGTTACTGCGTATGTTGCTGGATTAATCGGCGAATGGATCACGCACCAGGATCGTGTCGTCGCGCTCCGGACTGGTGGAAACGCTGGCCACCGGGCACTCGATCAGTTCCTCGATCCGGCGGATATACTTGATGGCTTGCGCGGGCAGGTCGGCCCAGCTGCGCGCGCCAACGGTGGTGCCTTCCCAGCCGTCGATTTCCTCGTACACCGGCTGGCAGGCGGCCTGGTCCTGCGCGTTGGCGGGCAGGTAATCGAGCACTTCACCGCGCAACTTGTAGCCGGTGCAGATCTTGATCTTGTCGAACCCGTCGAGCACGTCGATCTTGGTCAGGGCGATGCCGGTAACCCCGCTGAGCGCGCAGGTCTGGCGCACCAGCACGGCATCAAACCAGCCGCAGCGGCGCTTGCGTGCGGTGACGGTGCCGAATTCGTGGCCCTTGCGGCCCAGCAACTCGCCCACCTCATCCTCCAGCTCACTGGGGAACGGGCCGCTGCCGACACGGGTGGTATAGGCCTTGACGATGCCGAGCACGAAGCCCGCCGCGCCCGGGCCCATGCCCGAACCGCTGGCGACGGTGC
Organism: Pseudomonadota bacterium; assembly: GCA_040386475.1. Classification (GTDB taxonomy): domain Bacteria; phylum Pseudomonadota; class Alphaproteobacteria; order Sphingomonadales; family Sphingomonadaceae; genus Alteraurantiacibacter. The sequence continues at coordinate 4,575 of JAZKFK010000072.1, forward strand.
CGCTGACGGTGTTGGAGCTGGTGACAAACGGATAGGTACCGTGGTCCACGTCCAGCAGCACGCCCTGCGCGCCTTCGAACAGGATGCGCTTGCCGTCCTTCTTGGCCGTGTGCAGCCGCCGCCACACGGGCTGGGCATACTGCAGCACAAACGGCGCAATCCCGCGCAGTTCCTCCAGCAAGGCCGCACGATCGACCGGCGCTTCGCCGAACCCGGCGCGCAGCGCATCGTGGTGCGCGCACAGCCGGTCCAGCTGCGGATCGAGTTCATCAAGATGCGCCAGATCGCACACGCGAATCGCGCGGCGGCCCACCTTGTCCTCGTAAGCGGGGCCAATGCCGCGGCCGGTGGTGCCGATCTTGCCGGAGCCGGCAGCCGATTCGCGCAGGCCATCAAGATCGCGGTGGACGGGCAGGATCAGCGGGCAATTGTCGGCAATGCCGAAGTTGTCAGGAGTGATTGCCACGCCCTGCCCTTCCAGCCGCTCGATCTCGGCCTTCAAGGCCCACGGATCGAGCACTACGCCGTTGCCGATCAGGCTGAGCGTGCCGGTAACGATGCCGCTGGGCAGCAGCGACAGCTTGTAAGTGGTGTTACCCACAACCAGCGTGTGCCCGGCGTTGTGTCCGCCCTGAAAGCGCACCACCACGTCAGCCCGGCTGGCCAGCCAGTCGACGATCTTGCCTTTGCCCTCATCGCCCCACTGGGCGCCGATCACGGTCACATTGGCCATGGATGAAAGTCCTCACCTGCCCGATGAGTCCGGCTTGCCCTTCGACAGGACTCGGCAAGCGGACGTGTCAGTGCAAGGAGGTTGCCCTTGCGGAGGCGCACCTAACGGTATGGCGATTTATGTCAACCGGCGGCGGTCCGTCGGCATTAAGCATGGCGGTTCAGGCTGGTGAAAAGTGCCTCGCGGCAGACCGGCCTTGCGGGTCGCACCGATGGAGGAAATCATGCGCCAGATCGCACCAAGGTTCGCAATCGCCTTGCTCGCCGCCAGTGCCACCTTCGCCTTCGCCGTGCACCCTGCTTCCAGCGAAGCCCAATCGCGCCGGGCAGAACGCGCCGCGCGTGCCGATCCCGCCCTGCAGACGCTGGCTTATGGCAGTGACCGGTTGCAGACCCTCGATTACTGGGCCGGCACCACCGCCAATGCTCCGCTGGTGGTCTTTGTCCACGGCGGCGGATGGAAGCGCGGCGACAAGACCATGATGCGCGGGTCCGACAAGCTGGAGCATTGGCGCGCGCAGGGGTATGCCGTGGCATCGATCGATTACCGGCTGGTGCCCGACGCCACCGTGGAGCAGCAGGGCGCCGATGTGGCCAACGCAGTGGCTTACCTGCGCACCAACGCTGCGCGTCTGGGCTTCGATCGCAGCCGCATCGCGCTGGTAGGGCACAGTGCCGGGGCGCACCTGGTATCGCTGGTGGGGACCGATCCGCAATACTTCCGCGCTGCTGGGCTGTCGCTGGATCATGTGCGCGGGATCGTGCCGCTGGATGGCGCGGCCTATGACGTGGCCGACCAGATGGACGAAAACGCGCGCCTGATGGGCGATACCTATGAGCAGGCGTTCGGCACCGATCCGGCGCGGCAGCGGGCCTTGTCGCCCACGCTACACGCCGCTGCCCCCAATGCGCCGGCCTTCCTGATCCTGCACGTCCAGCGCGACGATGGTGAGCGGCAGAGCGAGGCGCTGGGAGCGGCGCTGTCCGCCGCCGGAACACCCGCCACGGTCCAGGGCTTTGCCGGTCGCGGATTGCGCGGCCATATGCAGATCAACCGCCAGTTGGGCGATCCGGAATACCCGGCAACCGCGGTGGTCGATGCTTTCCTGGCGCGGATTTTCCGCTAACGTTGCGGTCATGAGGACAAGGCTGAGCATCTGCCGGCGCAAGGTGCGGTTTGCCTCGCTGGCCGAGGCGGAACAGGCCGCGCAGGCATCCGGCATCGTGCTGCGGCCCTATCGCTGCGAGCGATGTTTTGCCTTCCACCTGACCAGCCGCACCAAGGGCAGGCGGGTGCCCGATTGGGAACGTGCCAAGGCAGGCGAGTTGCGATAAGGGCGCTGCCATGGAATCACCACCCATCCACGTCGCCGCCTTGTACCAGTTCACGCGGTTTCCTGATCGCGAAGCAGTGCGCGAACCCTTGCTCGCCTTGTGCGTGGAGAACGGCATCAAGGGCACCTTGCTGGTGGCACACGAGGGGCTGAACGGGACCATCACCGGCAGCGCCGAGAGTCTGGCGGCGGTCATCGCGCATATCCGTGGCCTGCCCGGCTGCGCCGATATGGCTGTGAAGTGGTCCACGGCCAGCAAGATGCCGTTTGGCAAGATGCTGGTAAAACTTAAGCGCGAGATCGTGACAATGGGCGTGCCCGATGTGGACCCATTGGCGATTGTGGGCACTTATGTCGAACCGGCAGACTGGAACGCGCTGATCGCCGATCCCGCCACCGTGGTGATCGACACCCGCAACGATTACGAGGTGGCGCTGGGACAATTCGA
>JAZKFK010000073.1:0-2498 GCA_040386475.1 Pseudomonadota bacterium
CGATGATGAAGCCGAAAATCAGGAACAGGTTGGGGTCCATCGGTCTCGTTCCCTTGGCTTGGCTCATGCGCGGCTGCGGTCGCGGCTGATGCCGGCAACCAGTTCCAGCGGATGGCCGTTGTCGGGCTGGGCACCCAGCGCGGCGATCTGTTCCGACAGGCCGAAACCACCGTCGGTCACAATCCGCTCCACGTTGGCCAGCCGTTCCTTGACCGAGGACATCTCGGCCCGCAGCTGGGCGTTTTCCTGGGTCAGCAGCTTGATGCGTTCGGCATGTTCGCTGGCACCGGTTGGCTTCAGCGACTGGCCCCACATGCCTTCCAGCGGATAGCCGTTCCGGATCTTCTGCCGGGTGTTGTAGACCGAAGCGAGGATACCGGTGACCGGCACCAATACCGCGCCAATGATGATCAGCGGCAGATAGGCGAGGATTTCAGCGGCAATCGGACTCATCACACGCGCTCCTTCTCGAAGGCCAGCGGCACGCCTGATTGCGAAGGATTACTGGCCGCATCATCACGCAGTGCGTCAATCTGGGCGGCCAGCGAAGTGCCCCGGTTGGCATCGGTAACAATGCGTTCCAGCACTTTCACCCGCTCTTCCAGCGCTTTCACCTTGGCATCCTGCGCGCGGATGGCGCTGTCATCGAAGGTGGGACCAAGCCGGCCCATCTCGGCCATCTTCTGCTGGTGCCTGGTCCAGATCGCGACGATCGGGATCAGCAGCGCAAAGATCGGAATGAAGGCACCGAATTCCATCGTAAACTCCCCCTCAGGAATAATCGTACTCAGCGCAGCCGTTCGATCTCGTCGGACAGACGCGGGTTGCTGGAGACGTAGAAGTGTTCGACCTCGGCCAGCCGGCGGTCGATGTCGCGGAAGCGGGCGCGCACTTCGCGCACGGTGCGGCGCGGGTTCTGGCGCACGCCCTGCCAGTACTGCTGTTCCTGCCTGTCTTCATACAGGTGGGGCGGCTTCTTGTTCAGGAACACGCCCATGATGATGTAGAGCGGCAGGGTGAAGCCACCTAAAGGAGTACAGAGTGACAGAATGAAGCCGAGCCGCACCCAAAAGGTGTTGACGCCCGTGTAGTCGGCGATGCCGGCGCATACGCCCAGAACCTTGCCGTTCTGCTTGTCGCGATACAGCGTTGTGTGGGTCGTCTTGTTCACCGGCGGGCTCCCTTCTTTTCGGCCAACAACTGCTCCAGCTCGAGCAGTTGCGCATTGTCGCTCTCGCGGTTGGCCAGCAGGCGGGCGGGCTTGAAGTCGTCGTTGTCGCTGGCGACCAGCCGCTCAACCGTGTCCATCCGTTCGTCCAGCCGCTTGGCCAGCTGGTACAGTTCTTCCAGCAGCGCCTCGTCATCGTTGGTGATGGTGGCGGCGGTCTTCCATTTGGTGATGTAGTGCATGATGATCCACGGCAGGCCGAGGAAGATCGCGGGAATGATGATGACTTCGGGTCCCACGGCCTATTCTCCCTTGTCCGAAGTGCCTGGGCCAGCCGAGCCCATGCCCAGCGCGCGCTTCATTTCTTCCAGTTCCTCGTCGACCTTGTCGGTCCCTTCCAGCGCGGCGAATTCGTCGGCCAGCGTGCGCGGGCCTTCCATGCCGATCGCATCGGCGCGGCCTTCGGCGTAATCCACCCGGCGCTCCAGCTGGTCGAACCGGGCGAGCGCATCGTCCACCCGCTCGTTGGTCATCAGGCTGCGCAGCTTGAACCGGTTTTCGGCGCTTTCGAGGCGCGCGGCGATCTGGCTCTGGCGGCTGCGGGCTTCGCGCAGGCGGCTCTGCAGCTTGTGGATGTCGGCCTCGTAAGCGCGCAGCGCATCGTCCAGCACGGTCAGTTCGGCCTTAAGCTGCTCGGCCATGTCACCGGCTTTCCGCTTTTCCACCAGCGCGGCGCGGGCCAGGTCCTCGCGGCCCTTGGAGAGCGCCAGCTGTGCCTTGTCGGCCCAATCGTGCTGCAGCTTATCCAGCTTCATCGCGTGGCGATGCATTTCCTTCTGGTCCGCAATGGTGCGAGCGGCGCTGGCGCGCACTTCCACCAGCGTCTCCTCCATTTCCAGGATGATCATGCGGATCATCTTCGATGGATCGTCCGCCTGATCCAGCAACTCGTTGAAATTGGCGGCAATGATATCGCGGGTACGGGAAAAAATGCCCATCAAGGCAGCTCCTGGAGAAGTCGGGTTGGCAGCATGAAGCGAATTGCGCGTTGGCGTGGGCGAGGTTCGCAGACGTTCGATCTCGCGGTCAAGCCGGGATCCACTCCCCTGGCCGCGCGCCTGATCCTGCGGTGTGACCACCGGGGTCAGGAAGTTGCGGGAGTCGTCGCTCACGCCAGTTCCGCCGTTTGCAGGGTGACTGCGGGCAGCTCGGCCGCCTGGGCCGGCTGCTGCGACAGCGCGTAGAAATTGAACGAGACCATCGCCGCGATGCTCACCAGCGCGGACAGGCCGAGCTTGCTGGCGAAGAAGCGTTGATCGTACATCGGAAA
>JAZKFK010000074.1:0-4577 GCA_040386475.1 Pseudomonadota bacterium
TGGCTAGGCACTCGGGCGCCGCTGGGCAAGTGCACTTGGCGGCATCCGGTCAGCAGGATCCAGTCCGACGCACTTCGCCTTCGATCGCAAAGGGTAAACCGCCTTGGCTACCCTGGCTCCGTAACTGGACAAGATTGCTGCCTTCGCTGCGTATCGTCGTGCGTCCGTAACCGTCACCCCGGCAAGTATACTGCACGGTCACTTCACCCGGATCATCCTGCACCACAAACCGCGTGCAACCGGCTTGCCGATGCTGCAATTGGATAAGGTCGCGGCCATTCCGCACGCAGATCGTCCGGCGGGTACCTCCATCGCGCGGGCGCATTTCCCACAAGCCCGGAGCTAGAGCGTCGAGCATCGCAAGTTCGGTAACTTGCGCCGCAAGAGGAACGCTAGCCCATCCGATGACCACCATACCTGCAGCGATGACTAATGTTTTCCCGATCATTCCAAGAACCCCAATGCGTCCCGGAGAACCTGTAGCGACCGCGAAATTAACGACAGATTGCCCTTCAGGAGCGACGAAGCGCTGGCACTAGTCCTCGACTGAAAATTGCTTAGAGCAAAAGGCGCAGTCAATCAGGATAATCCCATTTTCGTCCGCCATGTCACGGCGGTCATCCCGCGAAAACCGGGCAAGAACTTTCTCGAAGTGCTCGACCGAGCAACGACACCCTTTGGCGACGGCCAAACCTTGCCCGGTAAGGACCGCCTCTTCCTGATTATACAGCCGCCAGACTAGCTGCTCCAATGACAAATCCTGTTGGACCAGTTCCTCTGGACTAACTGTTTGCGCCAGCAGGCTGGCATGTTCCCATTGCGGATGATCCAGGCGCGCATGCAGGCGTTCGCGGCCCTCCTCTCCATCGGGCAAGTGCTGTATCAGCAATCCTCCCGCTATATCTCCTGCCGCGCCCGTTTTCAAACCCGTGCGGATAAGCGTGGGGACCTGTTCGCTTTGGGCGAAGTATGCCTCCAGTGCAGCGGTGAGCGAAGCACCCTCCAATGGGACAATGCCTTGATAGCGTTTGCCCTGGGTTCCCAGATCAAACGTCAAGGCAAGAAAGCCCTCCCCAAACAGGTCGGCCAAGCTGGGCGATGCGCCAATCGTATCGAATTCAGCGGGATCGTAATCGACGTATCCACGCAACTCACCGTTGCGGTAATCACAAACCAGCAAGGAAATGACCCGTCCCTTGGCTTGCGCCTGGAGCGTCAGCTGATCGTCCTGATCTTTAAGCAGCCCGCCGATCAGCGTGGTCAGTACCAGGGCTTCGGACAGGATCAGCTTGATTGCAGGAGGGTATTCATGAGCGGCGAGGATTTCGTCGAGCACCGGGCCAAGGCGCACAACCCGGCCTCGGCAATCCTGGCCGGGAATAGTAAAGGTCAGCAGGCGATCGAAGCCTGTTTCGGGCGAGGAAAATGTGGGATCGGACATCGGCTGCATATGGGCCTGTCTTGGCTGATGCCAAGGTTTACGCTTGCCCCAGCATCCCGAAACACCACAGAAGTATCGACTTCTGCGCATGGATGCGGTTTTCCGCTTCGTCGAACACTACCGACTGCGGACCTTCGAAAACCTCCTCGGTTACCTCCTCGCCAATGTGTGCTGGAAGGCAATGAAGAAACTTTGCGCCTGGTTTGGCCTGCGCCATCAATCCTCGGTTGACCTGGTATGGTGCCAACTCAGCCAGCTTCTCAGCGGCATGATCCTGGCCCATCGAAATCCAGGTGTCAGTTACCACGACATCGGCGCCGGATGCAGCTTGTGCGGCTTCGTGCGTTAGATCGATGGCAGCTCCGGCTGAGCGCGCCTGATCGATGTAGTGCGCTTCGGGCACATATCCCGGCGGACAACCAATCGCCATGTCGAACTTCATCAACCCGGCCGCTTCGACCAGGGAATTCATAACGTTGTTGCAGTCGCCCAACCACGCCAGCTTCATGCCTGGCAATGCCTGCCCGTGTTCGATCACAGTCAGCAGATCGGCGACGATCTGGCAGGGGTGCGAACGATCGGTCAGGCCGTTGATGACCGGCACACCAGAGTGGTCAGCCATTTCCTCGACCTTGGCGTGATTGTCGGTCCGCACCATGATCGCATCGACCATGCGACCCAGCACGCGGGCCGTATCTGCCACCGATTCGCCGCGCCCCAATTGCGATGTCCCTGCATCCAGCACCAGCGGCGTGCCGCCAAGTTGACGGATGGCGACATCGAAGCTGACGCGGGTACGGGTTGAATTCTTCTCGAACACCATCGCCAGGATCCGCCCGGCCAATGGTGCATCCGCGTCCGGTTTGCCTTTCGGCCAGCCCCGACGCGCAGCTTTGCGGGAGATCGCATCCCCGATCATGGCGGCGATGGCGTCTGCGCCTGCATCCGACAAGTCGAGAAAATGCCGCCCGCTCATCACGCGGGTTCCGGCTTGAAGCTGGCGGCACCCGCCGAAAGCTTGTCGAAGAACTCGTCGATCTCGGCATCGCCGATTACCAGCGGTGGCAACAGCCGCAAGGTGTTGTCGGCTGCGGCAACGGTGAGCAAATGGTGATGATCGCGCAGGTGCACCATGAAGGCACGCGGTTCCACCGCCATCTTCAGGCCAAGCATCAAGCCAAGACCGCGCACTTCCTCGAACAGCTCGGGATAATTCCCGATAAACTGCTCCAGCCGGGCCCGCAGCCGCTCGCTCGTCGCACGGACTTCGGCCAGGAAACCGTCATTGGCGACAGCATCCATCACCGCCACACCCGCAGCCATTGCCAGCGGGTTGCCGCCGTAGGTTGAACCATGTGTACCGAACGTCATGCCCCGCGCGGCCTTTTCGGTGGCAAGGCATGCGCCCAGCGGGAAGCCGCCCCCAATGCCCTTCGCGGTCGCCAGGATATCCGGCTCGATACCGTACTGCTCGTAAGCGTAGAGAGTGCCGGACCTGGCGACGCCGCATTGCACTTCGTCAAACACCAGCATCAGATCGAGGTCGTCGGCCAGCTTGCGCAAACCGGTCAGGAATTCGGGCGTTCCCACGCGAATGCCGCCTTCACCCTGCACCGGCTCTACCAGGAACCCAGCAGTCTGCGGCCCGATCGCATTCTTCGCACCTTCCAGATCGTTGAATTCAACATACCGGAACCCCGACAGCAGCGGCGCAAAGCCCTTGTGCATCTTCTCCTGGCTGGAGGCACTGATGGTGGCCATTGTCCGCCCGTGGAAAGCGTTATTGAACGTGATCAGTTCGTGCCGCGTCGTGTCTCCATTGACCTGGTGATAGGCCCGCGCGGTCTTGATAGCCGCTTCTACTGCTTCAGCCCCGGAATTGGTGAAGAACACGGTATCGGCAAAGGTCGCATCGACCAGACGTTGGGCCAAGGCTTCGCCTTGCGGGCTGCCGTATAGGTTGGACACATGCATCAGGGTGGCCGCCTGCTGCTGGATAGCGCTGATCAGCCCAGGGTGCGAATGACCCAGCAGATTGACCGCAATGCCTGCCGCGAAGTCCAGATAGCGAGTGCCATCCTCGGTAATCAGGTGGCAATGCTCGCCCTTCACGGGCCGGACGCTGCACCGGGGATAAACCGGCATGAGCGGGGTAATGGTCATGGAAAATTCCTTCAAATCGAAGCCGTAAACGACAAGCGGCGGCCAACAGGCCGCCACGTCATGGATTCCATCCTAGGACGGGTGCGGCGGCCGGTCAAACACGGCCGCCGATCCCAATTCCTGAAGCTCAGTTGCTCGCAGGTGCCAGATTGACAGCCGAGTACTTGCCTCGTCGGTCAACTTCGAGGTCAAACTCGAACCGGTCGCCTTCGTTGATGCCGGGTAGGCCCGAACGCTCAACCGCGCTGATGTGCACGAAGGCATCTTCCTTGCCGTCATCACGGGTGATGAAGCCAAAACCCTTCATGGCGTTGAAGAACTTGACGGTCCCCACAGCCTTTTCGCCGGTCAGCTCGCGCTGTGGGCTCTTGGGTGCGACCTCAACGGCAATTACGTCACCAACGACCTGCAGATCGGCGGCCGAAACCTTGCCTCCGCGATCGACGAGGTTGAATTGCAGTTCCTGCCCTTCGGCAAGACCGTCGAGACCGGCGCGCTCTACCTGGCTGATGTGCACGAACACATCTTCGCCGCCTTCATCGCGCTGGATGAAGCCAAAGCCCTTCTGGGTGTTGAAAAACTTGACCTTGCCCTTGCCGGTGCCGACGACCTGAGCGGGCATACCGCCGCCACCGCCACCACGAGGAGCACCGCCGCCTTCGCGCGAGCCACCAAAGCCACCTTCGCGAGAGCCGCCGCCGCTGAAGCTGCGTCCGCCGCCACCGCCGCCGCTGAAGCGATCACCGCCGCCACCGCCGCCGCTGAAACGATCGCCACCGCCGCGCCATTCGTTACCGGCGGGAGGTGTCCCGCCACCGAACGGATCAAACGTCTCTTCGCCGAAACCGTCCCGCTTGTCGCGTCCCCGGCCGCGACGCCCTCTGTCATAACCCATGTATGCGAACAACCTTCAATCCCGCCCTTGCCATTCATCCGGCGGCGCGGACGGAATCCCGCCGAATGGAAGCGAAGG
>JAZKFK010000075.1:0-7525 GCA_040386475.1 Pseudomonadota bacterium
ATCGCAAGAACTACTTCTACGCCGATCTGCCGCAGGGCTACCAGATCAGCCAGCTGTATCACCCGCTGGTGGGCGAGGGGAAACTGCTGATCGAGGCGGACGAAAAAGCCGGGATTCCGGAAGACAAGGTCATCGGCATCGAACGCATCCACGTGGAGCAGGATGCCGGCAAGCTGATGCATGACCAGCACCCGACCATGTCCTATGTCGACCTGAACCGCGTGGGCGTGGCGCTGATGGAAATCGTCAGCCGCCCGGACATGACCAGTCCCGCAGAGGCCGGCGCCTATGTCCGCAAGCTGCGGGCGATCCTGCGCTATCTCGGATCGTGCGATGGCAACATGGAAGAAGGCTCGATGCGGGCCGACGTTAACGTATCGGTGCGCAAGGTTGGCGATCCGGAGCTGGGCACGCGGACCGAGACCAAGAACGTCAATTCGGTGCGCTTCGTGATGGCCGCCATCGAACATGAGGCGCGCCGCCAGGTGGGTGTCCTGGAGGATGGCGGCAAGATCGTGCAGGAAACCCGGCTGTTCGATCCCGGCACCGGCACCACGCGATCGATGCGCAGCAAGGAAGACGCGCACGATTACCGCTATTTCCCCGATCCCGACCTGCTGCCGCTGGAACTGGAGCCGGACTTCATCGCTGCGTGCCGCGCCAGCTTGCCCGAATTGCCTGATGCCAAGCGTCGCCGCTATACCGACGAACTGGGCCTAACGCCTTATAACGCGCGCGAACTGACCGCCGATATCGAGGTGTTCGCCCGCTTTGAAACGCTGCTGGCGGCCACCGCCAAGGGCATCGGCAAGCCCGAGAAGGACGTGGCCACGCAGGTCGCCAACTGGTCGCTGTCGGTCGCGCCCGGCGTGATGAAGGCGTTGGGTGACGAGGCCAACCCGGCCAATGCCACGGCGCAGGCGCAGGCCGCGATCCTGGACATGCAGGCCAAGGGCGAAATCAGTGGCGGGCAGGCCAAGGAGATCTTCGAGATCGTCCTGAAGACCGGCCGCGCGCCTGACGAGATTGCCGCCACCGAAGGCCTGAAGCAGACCAGCGACACCGGCGCCATCGAAGCCGCCGTCGATGCCGTCCTCGCCGCCAATGCGGACAAGGTGGAGCAGTACAAGGGCGGCAAGGAAGCCCTTTTCGGATTCTTCGTGGGCCAGACGATGAAGGCCATGCAGGGCAAGGGAAATCCCGGGCTGGTCAACCAGGTGCTGAAGGCGAAGTTGGGGTAGCCTCTACCGCCTTTGCCGCACCAATTGCGATCAGGCGGCTCTGCTCATTGCGGTCCGGCGATGGTGCGTCGGCGCACTGTCGCCGAAGCGGCCCACGCTGACCCGCAGGTCTTCAGCCAGGTCTGTCAGCGCATGAGCGGCCGCGCTGCTTTGCTCGACCATCGCGGCGTTCTGCTGGTGGGACACTTCAAGCTTGCCAATGGCGCTGGAAATGCCGCCGATCTCGGTCGCGGTCTGGGTGGAGCTGCGGGCAAGCTCTTCGATCCGGGTATTGACGGCCGCGAAGTTCTGGACGATCCGCGCCAGCACCTGCTCCATCTGGGCCACCTGCCTGGTGCCCTGATCAACTTCATCGCTTGATGCGGCAATCAGCGTCTTGATTGAAGCGGCCGCTTCGGCGGACCGCTGGGCCAGTTGCCGCACTTCGTGTGCAACAACGGCAAAACCCTTGCCAGCATCCCCGGCGCGCGCGGCTTCCACCCCGGCGTTCAGCGCCAGCAGGTTGGTCTGGAATGACAGGCCGTCGATGATTTCAACGATGCTGCCGATCTTGCTGGACGAGCCTTCGATACGCGTCATCGCCTCGGTCACACTGTCAATCGTCACCTGGCCCAGTTCGACTTCGTCCTTCATCTTCTGGGTTACTTCCAGCGCCTCCTGGCACAGGTTGGCGGCGCCGCGCATGTCCGTGTTCAGGCCGCTGGACGTGCGCGCGACTTGCTCCACACTGCTGGCATCGCGTTCGGTGCGCTGCGCGAGGTCATCCGATGCCGAACGGATTTCGCTTGCTCCGGTCACCACTCCGTCAACCGCCCTGGTGACGGAGCCGACCAGCAATTGCAGTTCGGTAGAAGTGTTGTTTACCGCCAGGCGCAACGCTTCGTATTCGTCAGGGAATGGCTCGTCGATACGGTCATCCAGGACACCGCCGGCCAGCGCCTGCAAGCGCTGGCCCACCTTGTCCAGCACGTCGCGCTGGCGTTGCGTCACGGCTTCACGCTCGGCCCGCACGCTTTCCTCCTGTTCGGCCCGCTTCAGCCGTTTGGTGGCCTGGCCAAGCACAAAGGCTTCCAGGTGCGTGCACAGCACGATCAGCGCACCGGCTTCCACCAGCACGACAACGGCATGGAAAAGGGCCCGCGCAAGGTCAGGGCCATCGGGAAACACATAGAGCGGGGCGGCAAAATTCAGCAGCAGGTGGTGGGCCGCCGTTATGATCGTGGCCGCCGCCACCGGTCGCCATTCTGCCAGCAGGGCCAGGATCGCCAGGAAGGCAAAGAAGGTCATGTGCATGTCGACGATCCAGCCCGATCCGCGCGCCATGGCGGTCAGGACGGCGGCGAAGGCCGGCAAGGTAGCGCCCACCATGCAGCGCGAAAGGGTATCGGCATTGCCGCTCATGGCCAGCCACACCGGCCCGGCGGCCAGCAGGAGCATCAGCATGGCCAGCGGATATTCGCCCAGGTAAGCGCCCCAGCCAAGAGTTGCCAAGGCACAGGCAACGCCGATCGCGGCAATCACGCGGATACCGCGCAGGCGCAGGGTCTGTAATTCGTTCAACTGTCAAATCCTTCAGGTGTGCAAAGGCCGTTATCGGCAGCCAGCGGAAGAAAACCGCTGCGCAAAGCAGCAAGGGCGGAACCAGCCGACGACAGCCGCAAGTTCGCGGTCCGGCCATCGATCGACAGTCCGACCAGCGCCGCACCATGTGCTCGGCCCCAGCCAATCGCGGTGGCAGGCGATTGCCCGGTCAGCGAAATCAGCATGGCCGGGTGGTTGGTGGTCGGATAAAATAGCGCGGCCAGCAGCGCCACGGGCACCATCATGCCTTGCAGCAGCAAGGGCAGGGCCGCGGTCCGGGAGGAAAATTTCTGGTCCATGCTGGCGCTGGTAAGGGGGCCGCGCCTAAATCTTCGCCGTGGCAAACCTAGGTAGTTTTGCCCTGGCGCTGACACCGGGCAATCACCATCGGCCGGCACTGAGGCCAGCGCATAGACCTGCTCATGGCTAACTTTGCCGGCGATCTTGTTCCGCGCGATGAAGCGCGTAAGGCCGCCGGATGCGTCCCGCCCAAAATCGCCCGACGATTGTCCTCGTCCATCCGGAAATCCCCGGCAATACCGGAGCCGTGGGGCGCACCTGCGTGGCACTGGATCTGGAACTGGTGCTGATCCACCCGCTGGGCTTTGTCATCAGCGATACGCGGCTGAAGCGCTCTGGCCTCGATTACTGGCAGCATATCCGGCTCAATGAATACCGCAGCTGGGAGGCTTTCATCGCGGAGCGACAGCCGCGCGCCGACCAGCTGTTCCTGTTTGAGGAATTTGGCGCCACCAGCTTTTACGAGCCGGCCTATCCCGACGACGCGATGCTGGTCTTCGGGCGGGAGACCAAGGGCCTCCCGCCAGAGATCATTTCAGCCCATGCCAACCGCTTGTTCAAGCTGCCGATGGTGAGCGACAAGGTGCGTTCGCTCAACCTGGCCAACACCGTGGCGGCTGCGGCCTATCAGGCTATGCGAGGGAAGTTTTAGGGCGCGGTTAACTCTAGAACACCAGCCAGCCCGCCGCACCGCCTGCCACAAGGATGGCGGGTGCTACCCAGGGGCCTTTCAAGCGAAATGCTGCTCCCAGCGCCGCGATGAAGATCAGGCCGCCCAGCCACGGGGCTGCCGTACTCTCGCCCAGCCGCTGCCACGCGGCCCAACCGAGCTGCAACAGTGTGGTAGCGATAATGCCGATCACGGCGGCAGCCACGCCATCCAGCACGCGATGCAGGCGCGGGTTTTCCACTACCGCTTCCAGCCGCTCGAAGAACACCAGCGAGAAGGCAAATGCGGGCAGGAACATCCCCGCCGTGATCGCCAGCGCGCCGGGCAGGCCGGCCACGATATAGCCGCTGAAGGTGGCGAAGATCACCAGTGGGGCGGGCAGCACGTTGGCCAGCGCCACCCCGTCAAGGAACTGCCCGTCGCCCAGCCAGCCGCGCCCCACGGTATCGGCGCGGACATAGGGGATGGCGGTGTAGGCCCCGCCGAAAGTCAGCAGCCCGCCTTTCAATCCGGCGATGAACAACGCGGTGACGGTCACCGGTTCAAGGATGCCGGAGCGGGTGACGAGGTGCCCGACCGGCATCACCAGCGCCGCAACAATCAGCGCCAGTGCCGCCAGCAGCGTCAGGCCCAGCCGATGGTCGGTGCGCGCGTGCGCCAGTCCCGCCACCACCAGCGGCACCCAGAACGGCACTCCGGCAAGGGTCGCCAAAGCTGCCAGCACTGCCAGCGCCCACAGCCACCGGTCGGTCAGGATATGCCCACCGATGCGCTGCACCGCGCGCGCGATCACTGCCAGCACCGCCACCTGCACGCCCAGCAATGCGCCATCCAGCGTGGCATGGCCCGCCACCAGCGCCTGATATGCAATGGCGCAGCCGATCATCAGCACAAAGCCGGGCAGCATGAAGCCAAGGCCCGCCAGCAGGCCGCCGATCCGTCCGCGCGCGATCATGCCCAGGTGGACGCACAACTCGTGCGCTTCTGGCCCCGGCAGCACCTGCATCACCGCCAGCAGGCGGTTGAAGCGGGCGGGATCGATCCATCGTTCCTCGGCCACCAGGGCCTGCCGGATCATGGCGATTTGCGCCACCGGCCCGCCAAAGGCGAGGCAGCCGAAGCGCAGGAACTTGAGGAACAGCGCGGGCAGAGACAGGGCAGGGGGTGCGGCGGCGGTAACAGGCTCAGGCATCAAACATGGCTCCTGCGGCCGCACATGGCACGGCCGGTTGTGGAGCGGAAGCTTGGGCCGCTGCGGCCTGACCGGGCGTCCGCACAGGCCCGATCAGGCGGAAATAACGGCGCCAGTCAGGGCTGGCAAGCGATCACAGATCTTCGGCCGCCATGTATTCTATCGACAAGCCCAGCGGGGCCAGTTGCTGGTCGATCACCGACCGGTCCCCCACCACGACAACGGCCATGCTGTCTGGCCGCATATAGCGGGCGGCAGCCTGATCGATCGTGGCAGCGTCGATGGCACCGTAGATGGCAGGCAACTGTGTCTGGTAATCGTCGGGTCGGCCCAGCAATTCGTTGGCCAGAAGCGCGGACAGCACCTGGCCATTGGTCTCGAACCGGTTGGGCAGGCCGCGAATGTTGCCATCGGTCACTCGTTGCAGCTCCGTCTCGTCCACCGGGCGGGCAGCGGGGAAGGCGGCCAGCTGGTCAAGGATCACGCGGATCGAATCGCCGGTCCGGTCGGCTTGCACGCTGGTGCTTACGGTGAAGGCCTGCTGGCCCACGCGCGACGAGATTGCCGAGCGCACGCCATAGGTCCAGCCGCGCGTTTCGCGCAGGTCATTGTTCAGGCGGCTGAGGAAGCCGTTGCCGATCACCTCGTTGGCCAGTTCCAGCGGTTCCTGACCCGGCTGGGTGCCGGTCAGCGGCAGCAGGTGGCCGACCACGACCACCGATTGCGGTGAATTGGGCCGGTCCACCACCACCAGCCGCGCGCGCGGGGCGGGCACCGGAGCGGCGAGATTCTTGACGGGAGCAGCGGAGTTGCGCGCGGCCCAGTTGCCGAACCTTGCATTCAGCAACGGCAGCAGGCGGTCCATCGCGATGTCGCCCACCACGGTGATGCTGGCCAGATCAGGCCGGAACCACTCGGCATGTTCGGCGCGCAGGTCTGTCGGGGTCAGTCGGGCGACCACGTCATCCACGCCGATGGTGTTAGCCAGCGCATAGGGGTTCCGGGTGCCATACAGTACGCGGCCCATGGCCCGGCCTGCCAGTGATGCAGGCGTGGTCTGCTCTTCGGCGATCTCTGCCAGCCGCTGCGTTTGCACACGGGCGAAATCCTCGTCGCGAAAAGCGGGATTAAGCGCGATGTCGGCCATCAGGTCCAGCGTCTGCGGCAGGTTGCTGGTGAGCGAAGAGAGCAGGACGGTGCTGCTGTCCACGCCCGATCCGGCAGAAATGCTGGCGCCCAGTTCCTCTTGCTCGCGCACGATGGTCATGGCGTCGCGCGTGATCGTGCCTTCGCTCAGCATGTCCACCATCAACTGGTGACGGCCAGCCTCGTCCACCCCGTCAGCAACCGATCCCGCGTCGAGCGTGAGGGCTACGGTGACCGTGGGCACGCTGGTGCGCTGGACCAGTGTAACTGCCACGCCATTGGCCAGGCGGGCGGTCTCGGCGGCGGGGAAGCGCAGTTCGGGAATGGCACCTGGCGAGGGAATTTCGCGCGCCGGACCGGTGCGGGCGGCCGTCACGCCGCCGCTAGCGTCGGGCGCGGGCGGGGCCGTCAGGTTTTCATCACCCCAGCCCCCCATGGTGGCGCCATCCAGCGTCCGTTCGCCCGGCACGATGGCCAGGGTATAGGCGGGGCGCGACAGCCAGCGCTGCATGGCGCTGCGGATTTCCTCCGGCGTGAGGGTGGCCACGCGTTGCAGGTCTGCACGGTACTTGGCGGGGTCATTGGAATAGAGCAGCCCTTCGGCCAGCACCATGCCCTTGCCGCCAAACCCGCCGACCATTTCCAGCGAGCCGACTTGTCCGGCGATCAGCTGGGTGGCGGCGCGGCGCACTTCGTCGGCAGTTGGTCCTTCGGCCAGCATCCTGGCAATCTCGGCATCGAAGAGCGCCTGTGCAGTGGCACGATCCGCTTCCGGGGCCAGGTCAAAGTCTGCTGCAAGGTAGCTCAGTTGCTCGGCCACCTGGGCATAGGCGCCAACGCGAGTGGCCACTTCCTGGCCATAGACCATGGCATTGTCGAGCCGTGAGGAGCTAAGCCCGCCCAGAATGTACATCCCCACCTGCAAGGGCACGGCGTCGGCATCGTTGATCCCCGGTCCGGTCCAGTTGCGGCTGACGCGCACCTGGCTGACCTGGTCGGTGATCTCCTCGGTGATCGGCGCCGCCAGGGTAATCGGCCCGGCCTGCACTTGCGGCACATCGGCCCCGCGAGGAATGGCGCCGAACCAGCGCTCCACAGCGGTACGCGCCGTGGCGGCGTCGATATCGCCCGCCAGCACCAGCACCACGTTGTTGGGGCCATAGTTATCGCGGAACCAGTCGCGCACGTCTTCCAGGCTGGCCGCATCAAGGTCTGCCATCGAGCCGATCGGCGCGTGGCGATAGGGATGGCCGACAGGCAGCAGGCGGTCGCTCAGCAGGTATTCGGCCAGGCCATAAGGCTGATTGTCACCCTGCCGCTTCTCGTTCTGGACCACGCCGCGCTGGCGATCGAGCCGCTCCTGGCTGACCGCGCCGAGCAGGTAGCCCATGCGGT
>JAZKFK010000075.1:7625-9471 GCA_040386475.1 Pseudomonadota bacterium
CGCTGGCGATCGAGCCGCTCCTGGCTGACCGCGCCGAGCAGGTAGCCCATGCGGTCCGCCTCCATCATCAGCGCCCGATCCAGCGCGCCGGTCGGCACGGTTTCCACGTAATTGGTGCGATCGAACGAGGTGGAGCCGTTGGTGGGCGTGGAGCCGGCACCCTCCAGCGGAATGTCGAAGTTCTCCACGTTCTCGCTGCCGGTGAACATGATGTGTTCGAACAGGTGGGCAAAGCCGGTGCGGCCGCGCGGTTCATGCTTGGAGCCGACGCGGTAATACACCGTCACGCCCACCAGCGGGGCCTTGCGATCGGTGTGGACCAGCGTGGTCAGGCCGTTGGGCAGGGTGAACTGCTGGTAGGGAATGTCCACCTGCGCGACGAGATCGGCCAGGCTCTGCTGCGTCTGCTCCTGCGTGACGGCCAGTGGCGGCGATGCCGAAGGCACCGTGGCGCAAGCGGCGAGAAGCGCGGCGGCGAGCGCGGACGAAGTGAAGCGGACCAGTTTCATCTGCACCCAATAGCAAGGTTGGCCGGGCGGCACAGCGCCGACGACAGGAATATTCGGGGAATTCGCACAATTAGCCCCACGTAACAGTGTGGCCGGTTTGATCGCCATCATGGTCCGCCCATCGACAAAGGGCTACAAATCGTCGGCAAGGGACTTGTGGGCGGGTTAGTCACAACCGATGTACTCGCATAACACACCTTTTCGTGATCAGTCCTTGTGTTGCTCAAGTGCAACACTATCTTGTGGCGAAAGAACCAAGGGGTAAGGCATGAACCTGGAAAAATTCACCGACCGCGCCAAGGGCTTCCTGCAAAGCGCGCAGACCGTGGCCATCCGCATGAACCATCAGCGGATCAGCCCGGAACATATGCTGAAGGCGCTGCTGGAGGATGACGAAGGCATGGCTGCCGGGCTGATCCAGCGCAGCGGTGGCAGTGCCAAGCTGGCCGTGGCCGAAGTGGACAAGGCGCTGTCCAAGATCCCTGCAGTAACCGGATCGGGCGCGCAGGCGACGCCGGGCCTGGACAACGATGCCGTACGCGTACTCGACCAGTCCGAGCAGCTGGCCGAAAAGGCTGGCGACAGCTACGTGACCGTGGAACGCATGCTGACCGCGCTGGCGCTGGCCAAGACCACCGCCGCAGGCAAGGCGCTGGAAGCTGCCGGTGTTACCCCGCAGGCGCTCAACACCGCGATCGAGGCGCTGCGCAAGGGCAAGAGTGCTGACAGCGCCAATGCCGAAGCCAGCTACGACGCGATGAAGAAGTACGCCCGCGACCTGACGGAAGCGGCGCGTGACGGCAAACTGGACCCGGTGATCGGCCGCGACGAGGAAATCCGCCGCACCATCCAGATCCTCGCCCGCCGCACGAAGAACAACCCCGTGCTGATCGGCGAACCCGGCACCGGCAAGACCGCCATCGCGGAAGGTCTGGCGCTGCGCATCGCCAATGGCGACGTGCCCGACAGCCTGAAGGACCGCAGCCTGATGAGCCTGGACCTGGGCTCCATGATCGCGGGCGCCAAGTATCGCGGCGAATTCGAGGAACGGCTGAAATCCGTGCTGGACGAGGTGAAGGGGGCCGAGGGCCAGATCATCTTGTTCATCGACGAGATGCACACGCTGATCGGTGCGGGCGCCAGCGAAGGCAGCATGGATGCCGGCAACTTGCTGAAGCCAGCGCTCGCGCGGGGCGAGCTGCATTGCATCGGCGCCACCACACTGGATGAATACCAGAAGTACGTGGAAAAGGACGCCGCCCTGCAGCGCCGCTTCCAGCCGGTGTTCGTGGACGAGCCGACGGTGGAGGACACCATCTCCATCCTGCGCGGCATCA
>JAZKFK010000076.1:0-2200 GCA_040386475.1 Pseudomonadota bacterium
CAATAAGGCCGTCACGGCGCATGGCTTCGCGCATATCGTCTCCAGCAAATATCGCACAAGCCGCGCCGCGATGGCTTGCACACCTGATCCAGCTATTGGAATACCATCGCAAGTCTTGCCGAAATTTTAACGCGAGCGGCAATCGGCCCGCTCTTTCGCACAAGATACCGGCGCGCAGAGCCGCATGCGCGGCCGCAGGTGCCTTGCACCGATGCCTAAGGATTTGCAGCGAATGACCGAAGAGCCGGACGGGTGTTTGCGAACCGGCAGCTTGACCGGGTAAGGTGCCCTTTCGCTTGCGCTCGGGAGCTTTTGCCCAAAACAGTCCCCCCGGACTGTTTCGCAAAGCAAATACTGGTGCGGGCGGTGGGACTCGAACCCACACGAGCAAGGCTCGGGGGATTTTAAGTCCCCTGCGTCTACCATTCCGCCACGCCCGCACTGCTACAGCGCTATCGCGAAATAGGCCCTGTTACCAGTGACGCCTAGAAGTACCTGGCGCTGGCAATCTCCGCACCTTGCGCCAGCGCGGCCAGTTTGGCCCAGACCACTGCGGGATCCAGCGTGTTGCTGCCCGCGTGGACCGAGAAGCCGCAATCGACCCCCGCCATCACCCGTTCGCGCCCCAGCAGGTCGGCATAGCGGCCGATGCGTTGGGCGATCAGCTCGGGGTGTTCAATATAGGGCGATTGCGGCTCGATCATGCCGGGGCACAGCACTTTGCCTTCGGGCAGGGCATTGTCCTCGAACCACGCAAACTCATGGTTGTGGCGCGGGTTGGCGCCTTCCAGCAGCACGGCCTGCGGCCTAGCGCTCCACACGATGTCGGCAATTTCGCCCAGCGCCACGTCGCAGTGATGCGGGCCGGGGTAATTGCCCCAGCACAAGTGCATGCGGCACTGTTCGGCCGGAATGTTGCGCAGCGCATGGTTGAGCGCGGCCACGTTCATGCCGATGCGCTTGCGAAAATCCTCCAGCGACAGGTGGGTGAACTGCACGTGCCGGCCCATCGCCAGGTCAGGGCAATCGACCTGCAAGGTTATGCCTGCCGCAGCGATCGTTTCATATTCGTGGCGCAAGCCTTCGGCCAGCGCGAAGACGTATTCCTCGTCGGTGGCATAATATTGGTTGGGGAAGAACAGCGCCGTCACGCCGGGGCTGGCGGCGGACATGAACATCTCCTGCCCTTCTGCCAACCGGACCAGGCGGGCGGCATCCTCGCGCGGGGCTTCCATGTCGATCAGCTCGATCGGCGCGGTGCAGGCAGGGGCCGAGCGTTTGGCGCGGCCCTTGTTGCCGAACACCTGTGCCTTCGCGCCGGGGAACTCCTCCAGGTCCTGGAACTCGTACTGCCCCGCCTCGCCACCAAAGCCCGACAAGCGGTGCTTGATGTAAGTGGCATAGCTGGGCTTCGACATCTCGCCATCGCCCACCACGGTAATGCCGGCCTTGACCTGTTCGGCGATGACCCCGGCGGTGGCGCGGTCGATTGCTTCGTCCAGTGCCGACTGGTCCACTGCCTCGCCGCCTTCGCGAGCAAACATCAGGTCCAGCAGGTATTCCGGGCGCGGCAGGCTGCCGGTGTGGGTGGTCTTGAAGCTCAAGACAATTCTGCCCGCACAATTGCCGCGCCGTCGACCATCGCCTTCATCTTGCCGAAGGCCACCTCGCGCGGCAGGTACTTGAGGCCGCAATCAGGGGCGACGATCACCTTCCTGGCATCGATATGCGGCAAAGCCTTGCGGATGCGCGCGGCAACCGTCTCGGGCTCCTCCACCGCATGGGTGGAAAGGTCCAGCACGCCAAGGATGATCGTCTTGCCGGGCAACTTTTCCAGCACCGCGGTGTCGAGGTTGCTCTGCGCCGTTTCGATTGAAATCTGCTGCACGTGGCTGGCGGCCAGTTCGGGCAGGAAGGAATAGCCCTCGGGCCGCTCGTGAATCAGGTGGGCATAGCCGAAGCAGATGTGCAGCGCAGTTGTGCCGGTCACGCCTTCCAGCGCGCGTTCCAGTGCCTTCAGGCCATAGGCGCGCGCCTTGTCCGGGCGTGCCTGCATGTACGGCTCGTCCAGCTGGACCACGTCGGCCCCGGCGGCGAACAGGTCCTTGATCTCCTCGTTCACCGCGGCGGCATAGGCCACGGCCAGCGCTTCGGGATCGTTGTAATAGTCATCCTGCGCCTGCTGGCTCATCGTGAACGG
>JAZKFK010000077.1:0-11974 GCA_040386475.1 Pseudomonadota bacterium
TTCATGTGCGCGATGGAAAGCCAGGGCCGCGACATCAAGATGGATGAGCGGCGGGTGGAAGGCTATCGCAACTTCGCCACAAAGCTGTGGAACGCCACGCGCTTTTGCCAGAGCAACGGCATCGGGGCATCGCAAAGCGTGGCTGCTCCGGCTGCCACCAGCGCAGTGAACAAGTGGATCATCGGCGAAGTGGTCGAGACGCTGGAAGGCCTCGACAAGGCACTGGCCGACCTGCGCTTCGATGCCGCCGCCAATGCCATTTACCACTTCGTGTGGGACCAGTTCTGCGACTGGTACATCGAACTGGTGAAGGGCAACTTCGATGAAGAGACCAAGGCTGTCGCCGGCTGGGTACTCGACCAGATCCTGGTCATGCTGCACCCGTTCATGCCGTTCATCACCGAGGAACTGTGGCATGCGCAGGGAGAGCGTCCTTACGAGCTGATCCTGGCCCAGTGGCCGCAGCCCGAAGCCTCGGTTGATGCTGCCGCCAAGGCCGAGGTGGAATGGCTGATCGGCCTGACCAGCGCGATCCGAACCGCCAAGAACGAGCTGGGCATTGCGCCGGGCGCGCGGCTGGATGCTTTCCTCGAAAGCCCCAGCGCGCTGGCGCGGCAAGTGGTCGCCGGTAACGGCCCCGCCATCGTACGGTTGGCGCGGTTCAATGCTTTGACCTTCGCAGCGGCTCCGGCAGGTGCAGCGATGCAGATTGGCGTTGGCGCCGACAGCATCGTGGTGCCACTGGAAGGCGTGATCGACATTGCGGCCGAAAAGGCCCGCCTCGCCAAGGCGCTGGAGGTTTCCACCAAGGAAGCGAAATCGCTCGCAGGCCGCTTGTCCAATCCTGCATTTGCCGAAAAGGCCAAGCCCGAAGCGGTTGAGAAAGCCCGCGCCGACCATGCGCATCACGCGGCCGAGGTTGAGCGGCTGACGGCAGCGCTGGCACGGCTGGGGTAAGGTGACCCTCACCCCCACGCTCGTCTTGGCCACTGATGACACGGGCGGGCCGGAGATCTTCGCCAGCCTGCAGGGCGAAGGGCCGAGCATGGGCATGCCGGTGGCCTTCGTGCGCCTCAGCCGCTGCAACCTGGCCTGCACCTGGTGCGACACGCCCTACACCTGGCACTTTGAAGGCGATAACCGCCAGCATCGCGACGGTTTGACGTTCGACCGGCAAGCGAACCAGGTCACCCTTACCGTGGCCGAAGTGGCGGCACGTATCCTCGCGCTAAGCCAGAACCGCCTGGTTATCACCGGCGGCGAGCCGCTGTTGCAGGCGGGCAAGCTGGCCGATCTGGTGGCGCTGCTGCCGGGCATGGCCATCGAGATCGAGACCAACGGCACAATCGATCCGCCCGCGCGGCTGGACGTGGCGGTGGACCAATACAATGTCAGCCCCAAGCTGGCGCACAGCGGCAACGCGGCCGAACTGGCGCTCAACCCGCGCCTGCTCGACCGCTGGGCGACCGATCCGCGCGCCTTCTTCAAGTTCGTGGTGGCTACCCCGGCAGACGTGGACGAAGTCCTCGCGCTTGCTCGCCGCCACGCTATCGTACCTGCGCGTCTGTTCGTTATGGCCGAGGGTACCGACAGCGTCACATTGCGGGATCGCGAAATCTGGCTGGCCCCCCTATGCGTGGAACATGGTTTGCGGCTAAGCGACCGCCTGCACATTCACCTCTACGGGGACACGCGCGGAACATGACTGGCGAAGCTGCTCCCCCGAAGGACGTAAAGAAGGGCCCGTTCAAGGGCGACCTGACGCAAGGGCCGATCATGCCCACGCTGCTGCTGTTCAGCGTGCCCACACTGCTGGCCAACGTACTGCAATCGCTCAATGGCACAATCAATTCGATCTGGGTGGGTCGCATGATTGGCGAGGAAGCACTGGCCGCTACCGCCAATGCCAACATCATCATGTTCCTGATGGCCAGCGCCGTGTTCGGCTTCGGCATGGCCGGTACGGTGCGCATCGGCCAGCGGTTCGGCGCACGCGATCTTGACGGTGCGCGGCGGACAATGGGCACCGCAGTAGGGTTCTGCTTTGCGCTGATGGTAATCATCTCCGTGATCGGCTTCATCACCACGCCGTGGCTGCTGACGCTGCTGGGCACGCCCGCAGAAGTATACAAGCTGGCGCTGGACTACTTGCGAATGCTGTTCGTATCGATGCCGCTGGGCATGGTTGGCGTGATGCTGTCGATGGGCCTGCGCGGGGCAGGCGATGCGCGCACGCCGCTGATCTTCATGATCGTGACCGTGGTGCTGGACGTGGGCCTCAACCCGCTGCTGATCGCCGGGTCTGGCCCGTTCCCCGCGCTGGGCATCACCGGATCGGCGCTGGCCACGGTGATCGCCAACGTGATCAGCTTCTTCGGCATGCTGGCCTACATCTATGGCAAGGACCTGCCGCTGCGGCTGCGCGGGGCAGAGCTGGCCTACCTCAAGCCCGCGCGAGCAGAACTGGGCTACATCGTCAGCAAGGGCGTGCCGATGGGCGCACAGATGCTGATCATGAGCGCATCCGGCATCATCGTGGTCGGGCTGGTCAACCGCGAGGGCACGCTTATGACCGCTGCCTATGGCGCGGCCATGCAGCTGTTCACTTATATCCAGATGCCCGCCATGGCCATCGGCGGCGCGGTCAGCGCGATTGCCGCGCAATACATCGGCGCCAACAAATGGGACAAGATTGGCGAGCTGGCGAAAGCCGGCGTCATCGTCAACTTCCTGCTCACCGGCGTGGTCACCGTTCTGCTGCTGCTGTTCGACCGGCCGGCGCTGGTGCTGTTCCTGGGGCCGGATAGCCCGGCGGTGCCGCTGGCCAGGCACATCCAGTTCCTGGCCAGCTGGAACTTCATCATCTTCGGCGTGACCATGGTCCTAACCGCCACCATGCGCGCCGCTGGCGCCGTGTGGACACCGCTGGTGATCCTGTTCGTCTCGCTCTACCCCGTTCGGCTGGGGTTCTATTACCCCGCTTACGAGTGGCTGGGATCGGATGCGATCTGGTGGTCGTTTCCGGTATCAGGCCTGGCCGCGCTGCTGATGGCCTGGTGGGCCTACAAGTACACCGACTGGCGCAAGTGCGGACACGTGGAAGCGCCCGAGGAAGCGATGGAACAGGCCCACGCGGATGGCCAGCCGGCTGGAAGGTTCCAGCCGGATTTGTAGATTGCGAAGGCACATCCGTGCCTTCGATCCTCGCTAGACGGGCAGCAAGTTGCCCCCGCTGCGGGCGGCCGGTCGGCCTTGCGGGCCTGTGGCCCGAATCTGGTGACCCTGCAAAGGCTGGTTCGGTTCGCGACAAGCGGACCGCAAGGCTGACCGGCCGCCCGCAGGTGCCCTGAAGCGAAGCGGAAGGAACAGGACCGAGGACGAAGGCGCGGATGCGCCTTCGAAAAACGTCAGATCAACTTCCTTGGCTACGCCACCGCTGCACCACGCGTTCGACCTGTTCTTCCTCACCGCCGTGTTCGCTCCACAAGTCCACGAAGCTGGGATCTTCAGAAGCCGGCCGCTTGGATTCTTCGAGGTTATCGAAGCTGACGCGGATGGGGATCGAAACGCCTTCACCACAGATGATGCATTCGCGGTTGCGCAAGGCGGGGATGGAATCGAGGAAACCGCGCGCGCCTTCGGGCATGGCGGCTTTCACGAAAGCCTGGTCGCGATCGTTGTTCAGGCGCATCGAAATGATCGTGCCGCACTGCGACAGCACACCTTCGGCCAGGTCGCTGGGCCGCTGGGTGATCAAGCCCAGCGAGATGCCGTATTTGCGGCCTTCCTTTGCGATGCGGCTTAGGATGCGGCCCACGGACGAACCATCGGCGTTCTTCTCGTTGGGCACGTAGCGGTGGGCCTCTTCGCACACCAGCAGGATCGGCCGCGTCTTCTCGTTGCGGCCCCAGATGGCAAAATCAAACACCATGCGGCTCAGCACGGCAACCACGGTGGAGGTAATGTCCGACGGAACGCCCGACACGTCGATGATCGAGATCGGCTTGCCATCGCCCGGCATGCGGAAAATGCGGCTGATGAAAGTGGCCATCGTATCACCCACCAGCATGCCGGAGAACATGAACTGGTAACGCGGATCGGCCTTCAGTTCGTCGATCTTGGTCTTGATGCGCATGTAGGGCGCAGTGGTGGTAGCCTTGTCCAGCTTGCCCATCTCGTCCTGCAACATCGTGGTCAGGTCGCTGATCAGGTAGGGGATGGGGCTGTCGACGGTGATCTTGCCCATCGTCTGGGCCAGCCGGTTCTTGTAGCGGGCGGCCAGCAGGCACTTGGCCAGGATGTCCTTGTCTTCCTGCAAGTCATTGCCGGACGACCGCAGCAGCACTTCGCAGTGCTCCTCGAAGTTCATCAGCCAGTACGGCATCTGCAGGTTCGACACGTCGAAGATGGTGCCGGTGGTGCGGAACGCGGCGGAGTATTCGCCATGCGGATCGACCATCACGATATGGCCCTGCGGCGCCGCCTGGCAGATGCGGTGCAGCAGCAGTGCGGCGCTGGTGGATTTGCCGGTGCCGGTGGAACCCAACAGCGCAAAGTGCTTGCCCAGGAAGGCATCGATATACAGGCCCGCGCGGATATCGGTGGTGGGATAGACGGTGCCGATCTGGATCGCACTGCGCCCGTCGCTGGAATAGATCTGCCGCAGGTCATCGGTTGACGCCGGGTAAACCAGCGCGCCGGGGATGGGATAGCGCGTCACGCCGCGGCGGAAGCCATGGATCTTGCCGGTCAGCTTCTCTTCCTGGCCTTCGCCCATGAAATCGATGTTGGCCAGGATGGCATTACCTTCGCCCCGGCGATCCTGCCGCTGGTTGCGCACGCTGGCCAGCAGCCACCCGTCCTTGGTCTTGATCTTGATCTGGCTGCCCACCTGACCGGCCAGTGCGATCGACGGATCGCGGTCCTCGGTACATTGGTTCAACCGTTCCAGATCAAGCGCGATCTGCGAGCCCGAACCGGCGATTTCCAGCACCATGCCAATCGGCTGGGTGGCATTGTCCAGCGCATCGTCCGGCGTAAAGGTGGTCGTCGCCATCTGGTTCATAAACTGGCCAATCCGCTTTCAGGTTTGTTGTCTCACCTGTTGGCGGGGTTAGGCAGTCGAGGTTAAGATCGCGTCAATAACCGCCGCACGGGCGTGCTCCCTTCCGGTTTGGCCGGGACAACTAGACCAGCGAGAACAGCCGCCCGGCGGCCCAGCCCATGAACAGCGAAAAGGCCACCGCCAGCAGGCCATAGAGGAACGAATTGGCGTCCGCCTGTTCGGTCACCACGCGGTCCAGCCCTTCCTTGCGCACTTCCACATGGGTGCTGGCAGCGGCGATCACCCGCCCGTCGCGCACGGCAAAGGTTTCCGCGACATAGCGGCCCACGGTAACGTTGGATGGCAGGGCAATCCGCGCCTGGTACAGCACGCCTTCGCTCATCGTCACGCCGGCCTCGTTTTGCTGGAACAATCCATCGCGCTGGCGCAGGTCCACCAGTCCTTGCGTGAAGCGGGCATATTGCGGCGGGTCGATGGCCCCGGTGGGGGACAATTGCAGGTGTTGCAGGCCAAATTCGTAGATCGCCGCCGTCCGTTCATCCACGATCTGGCCGATGGGGGCGGAACTGGCCACGGCGAAGAACGAGGGGACCGAACGGAAGCTGGTCGCCTCGGCATTGATCCAGATGCCCAGGAATCGCTGCTTCTCGCGCACACTGATAGCTTCGCCCGGACCGCGCAGGATCACCACGATGTCATAGTCGTTGCTGGCGCGGCGACCTTCGGGATCCAGAATCGCGCCGAACAACAGCAATTCGGCACCGGTGAAGCCCTGCCGCACCTGCACCTCGTGCTGGCTGATCTCGGGCACCAGGATGGGATCGCGGCCTTGCGCCTGGGCGGCGACCGGCGCGAGAACCAGCAGCAGGGTGAGCAGCCAGCGCATCATAGCGGCGTCACCGTGTAAACTTCGTCCGGCACGAAACCCAGGCCGATCAGCATCCGCAAGGCCACCAGCAGCACGATCACCGCCAGTGCCAGCCGCAGGTATTCCGGCTTGGCGGACAGGGCAATGCGCGTGCCGATCTGCGCCCCGCTGACCGATCCCAGCAGCAACAGCCCGGCCAGCACGATGTCCACCGCCTGCGTGGTCAGCGCGTGGATCATGGTGGTCATCATGGTCACGAACAGGATGTTGAACAGGCTGGTGCCCACCACCACGTTGGCGCTCATCCCCAGCAGGTACAGCATGGCGGGCACCAGGATGAACCCGCCGCCAATGCCCATCAGCATGGTCAGAATGCCCACGATCATGCCCAGCAGCAACGGAGCCAATGGCGAAATGTACAACCCCGAACGGTAGAACCGCCACCGCAGCGGCAAGCTGGCGATCAGCGGGTGGTGGCGCCGCTTGGCCGGGCGCCGCACGGCGTTGCCCTTGGGGAAGAGCGTCATCAACGCCTCGCGCCCCATCAGCCCGCCGATCGAGCCGAGCATGACGACATAGAGGATGTTGATCACCACATCGATCTGGCCGAACGATTCCAGCAGGTTGAACAGCCCCGCGCCGATCAGCGCCCCCACCAGGCCGCCTGCGACGGTGACCCCGCCCATCTGGTAATCCACCCCGCCGCGCTTGCTCTGCGCGATGACGCCCGAGACGCTGGCCCCGGTTACCTGGCTGGCCGCACTGGCGGCAGCCACGGTGGGCGGGATGCCATAGAAGATCAGCAACGGCGTGGTCAGGAACCCGCCGCCAACGCCGAAAATGCCCGACAGGATGCCGGTCGCGCCGCCCAGCAGCACGATCAGCAGACCGTTCACCGCAAGGTTGGCGATGGGCAGGTAGACATCCATGTACAGCGCCTAACCCATAGGCGCTGCGGAATGAAGCCGCCCGCGTTGATTAGGCGCGGTTTAGCTCAAAAACCGGCGGATAGTGTTATCGCAGGGCCACTCGCCGGCTCGGCATCGCCCGCCACACGGAAGCGATAGTCCGCAGCCAGCCGCCCGCGCCCCTCGCCCAGGTCGAACATCAGCGAGGCGCTTGGTCCCACATCCAGCCGCGCGCTGCCGCGCTGTGCCCCGCCCCAGGCGCCGCCCCCTGCGCGCAGGTCGAAATCATCGTTGCGCAGCACGCTGCGGTCCACCCGCACCTGCCCATCCACGAACGCGGTACGCGCTGCGCCGCCAACATAGCCCGCTTGCGCATAGGCTTCCGCCGAGGCACCCAGCGGCAGGCTTTGCGCTGGCAGTTCGGTCACGGCGTAAACGGCCGGTCGCAACTGGGTGCCGCCCGCGAACCGGCTGTCGCGCTGGCTGACGCGCAGTTCTGCCGCCACGCGCACCGGCACAGTGGCCAGCGGACGCGCCGAAAGGCCCAGCGCGGCCTCTTCCTCTCGCGCGCCTTGCAGGGCAGCGGCCGCGCGCAGGTAGGCTTGCGGGCGATGACCGCTGGCAGGAGCGAGGCTGTACCGCACGACCGCACCCACCTGGCTGCGGCCACAGGATGGGCGTCCGGAGGCCAGCGGCGTGGTGGTATCGTCACGCCACAGCAGCCAGCCATCGGCCGTCCAGCGGCTGGCACGGCGCGCGGCATTTGGCGCAGCCGGAGGAACCGGCGATGCGGGCAGCAACGCGGCGCGGCTCTCCACTGGCGCTACGGCAGGGGCTCCCGGTGTGCGGGCATTGAACCACGCGGCCAACTGCGGCGGCAATTCCATCCGCGCAAAGCCTGCCGCCATCAGCATGGCGTGCCCGGCGGCCATCCGCTGCGAGGCTGTTCTGGGAGCGGGCGCGGCAACGGCAGGCGAGAGCAGGTCCACCGGCGGGGGTGGCGGGCGCAACATCGGCCAAGGTGCAACCGGCATTGGCGCGGCAACCGCTGGAGCCGCCCCTTGATCGGGCCGATTGCGTAACGCCGGCGCGGCAGGCCTGGCCGCTTGGGGAGCCGCTTGGGGACTGGTCACCGCCACCTGCGGCATGGCCACCGTTGGCAGCGCCAGCGGCGAAACCCAGGTTGCCGCGCGCAGCAGGCTCCAGCCGCCCAGCACCAGCGCCAGCATCACCACCGGCTGGCCGCGCTTGCGCCCAACCGATTGCCGGGGAGACGGACGCCGGGCCATCACGCCACCTGCCGATCTGTCGCCAGGCCGAACGGCTCAGCCAGCGATGGCAGCGGGGCGGGCATCAGCGATGCAGCCGCCGGATGGCGATCGTGGCGGGTCTTCTCCCAGCGCGGCAGATCGCCCGCCAGGGTGCGCAGGTAAGCGGCAACGGCGCGCCGCCCGGCCATGATGGCGATCACATTGGTCAGCGGAATGCGCGCCACCGCCAGCAGACCCTGCCGCCAGCCGTGCTCGCGCGCGGTAAATGCCGCCCGCCACCCGGCCCGCCAGACGAAGGCGATAAGGTTGATCGTGACCAGCGCACCCAGCAGCGGATCGCCCTGCCACGGCCGCGCCAAGCCCGCCTGGTCCAGGACCATCAGCACGCCGCTCAAGGCGAAAAACCCATAACCGCAGGCCAGCACCAACGCCGCCAGCGGCCCGCGCCGGTCGCGCATGCGCATCCAGCGTTCGGCCAGCGATCCGTCTCCCCAGCCCAGCCGGTCCCAGCCCTGCAGGGCAATGCCGTGGACCCAGCGCGCCTTCTGCCGCACGGCCTCGTCCAATCGGGCGGGGAAATAGGCGCGGGTGGCGATCAGCGTGCCATCCTCGCCGCGCACGCGCAGGAAGCGCGAGCGGCCGCCGAACTGGTGCACGCGCAGGCCCAGCTCATAATCCTCGGTCAGCGAATCGAGCGAGAACGGTAGCCCGCCCCCCGCCTCTGCCAGCTGGCGCAGCATGGCCCGATCGATCGCGCAGCCCACCCCCGCCGCTGGCAGGCAGGTACCCAGCCAGTCACGCACCATCAGCGTCTTGCCATGCGCCTCGGCAAATTCCTCGCAATAATGGCTGCCCAGCCAGCGCTGGCCATGTTGCGGCAGCGGCACCACCGGCAATTGCACGAATTCCGCCTGGTCCAGTGCCTTGTCCAGCAGCGCCAGCGCGGCGGGATCGACCATGTCCTCGGCATCGTGCAGCAGGACCAT
Organism: Pseudomonadota bacterium; assembly: GCA_040386475.1. Classification (GTDB taxonomy): domain Bacteria; phylum Pseudomonadota; class Alphaproteobacteria; order Sphingomonadales; family Sphingomonadaceae; genus Alteraurantiacibacter. The sequence continues at coordinate 9,099 of JAZKFK010000077.1, forward strand.
GCGATAGGGCGCCTTCATCCGCTGCTCGTCCACTGCCATCGCCCGGTACAGGCGGTTCAGGCAATCTGCCTTGGTCGAAGGTCCGTCGCAATCGTGCACCACCAGCCGCACGCGCCGGTCAGTTCCGGCCGCGCGCATGGCCGTTTCCAGCGTCTTCATGTCATTGCGATAGCAGCCGACGTAGATCACATAATCGTCGTGCGGCCAGGCCTGCAACGCGTGGGTCAGCGTGTGGCCGATCACGTTTTCCTCGTGCCAGGCGGGAATGCACACCGCGGCCCTGCCGCCCAGCCGCCGGGCACGCACTTCGGCCCGCTCCAGCTTGAGGTGCGGCAGCCGGCCCGACAAACGCAGCCAGGCCCACAAGCCATCCACCAGCAGTTCGTCCAGCGCACCGATCAGGAAAAACACGCCAGCGAACAGCAGCAGTTCGCGCTCTACCAGCGCCAACCATTCGATGACCACCCAACCTCCCATGCGCCCCCGCACTTGCCTCTCTGCTTATGTAATTGCGCGTAGGTCTAGTTTGTCATCAGCAAAAGGCAACTGGTTGAAAATCTTGCCAGCTAGCGTCGGATGGTGGAAGACTGACCGCCATGCCAGCCACTCCGATCTACCGCACGGTCACCCGGCAATTCCGCGCGCTGTTTGTCAGCGATGCCTTTGCCGGCGTGCTGCTGATCGCAGTGGCCGGGGCGGCCATGGTGGTGGCCAATTCGCCGTTGGCAGGGCTGTATCACGATGTATTCCACGGCCCGTGGTTTGCGCGTGAGATATTCAAGCTGAACACCGCGCACCTGTGGATCAACGACGGGTTGATGGCGGTATTCTTCTTCGTGGTGGGGCTGGAGGTGAAGCGCGAGCTGGTGAGCGGCAGCCTCAGTGATCCGGCGCAGCGCCGCCTGCCGGTGATGGCCGCGGCGGCGGGCATGATCGCGCCCGCCATCGTCTATCTCGCCATCGCAGGCACCAGCGCCCCGCTGGGCAACGGCTGGGCGATTCCGGCGGCGACCGACATCGCCTTTGCCATGGGCGTGGTGGGCCTTTTGGGCACCCGCGTGCCAGCGGTGCTGCGCCTGTTCCTGCTGACCGTGGCCATCGTGGACGATATCGGCGCGGTGCTGGTGATCGCGGTCGCCTATACCCCGGTGATCCACGCACAGTGGCTGCTGGCCGCCGTGCTGGTGCTGGGCGCGCTGATCGCGTGCAACCGCAACCGTGTGGACAGCTTATGGCCCTATGTGCTGGGTGCCGCGGTGCTGTGGTTCTGCGTGCTGCATTCGGGCGTTCATGCCACCATCGCGGGCGTGGCGGCGGCGCTGGTGGTGCCGATGCAGCGGCGCGATGGCACTCCGCTGCTGGAGCATCTGGAGCACGGCCTCGTGGGCTGGAACGCCTATTTGGTGGTGCCCTTGTTCGGCTTTGCCAACGCCGGGGTGCACCTGGCTGGCCTTGGCATGGATGCCCTGCTCGATCCGCTGCCGCTGGCGGTGGGCGCCGGGCTGGTGCTGGGCAAGCAGGCTGGCATCTTCGGCTGCCTGTTCGCGGCCGACAAGCTGGGCATTGCCCCGCGCCCGCCGGGCTGTTCGTGGGCCGAGATCTGGGGCGTGACGATCCTGTGCGGCATCGGCTTCACCATGAGCCTGTTCATCGGCGAACTGGCCTTCCCGCTCCACCGCGACCTGATCGACGAGGCGAAGATCGGCATTCTGGCGGGATCGCTGGTGTCGGCCTTGCTGGGCTATGCCGTATTGCGGCTGGTCACGCGGGTACGCGACGAGGCGGACGATCCGTATGATCCGGTGGTGTGAGGGTCAGACTGGCGGAATGTCAGCCATCGCATTGCGGACACGGGATCTGAGGCTTCGCTTCAAACGAACTGGCCTGGCGCACCCAACAGCGTTCGAGCACCTTCGTGAAAGTGATCCGACGGCGGCTCCTTAAGACGAAACTCTCGCAACAACTCCTGTCCTGCGGCTGCTGTCAGTCTGAAATTGCCGCTCTCCAGCATCCCGGCGATCCATTCAAGGAACAGGCCGAGGGACTCGGCGAGTACGACCTTAACGTCCTCATCTCGCCCGAACAGGATCACCTGGCCAATCCGACCACCCGGCCACGGGTCAAGATCGAGGCCGATATGATTGCTCGAGCCATCATTGGTCAGCGGTATCCATGACGGATTGATGTAAGCGGGGTCCACGGCGCCTTCCGGCCACGCTCCTCCGGGGATCGCGTAACGATTGCTCCCAAACTCCGCCAGCGTCCTGGCCCAGGCGGTCCAGTCGGCCGCAGCGTACTGCAATGGCAACAACGGAAGTCCGTAAATGTGGCCCCGACGGTCGTCGTTCTCCCCATCATGCCATTTGTACAACTGGCGATAGGATCGCGGCATCTTGAGGCCGACGAGTTGTTCCAGCGCATCGATCCGCGCGTCGCTGGCTGGGGCGTTGAACACGTACTTGTCCGCTGGCAGATTGGCTGCATACCAGGCATCCAGCCGCGCCAGCACCGGCGCGATGTCCTCGTCCATCATCGGCTTGGGTTCACCTTCCTGACGCGTGGGCGCGTCCACCGCCGCAAGCTCGGGCTCTTTGTTCATCTCGATGAGAGCGCAAGCAGATGGCAGTACGCCGCCCATGACACAGGCACCCAAGATCGAGCTGCCGATAAGGAGATTGCGCCTGGTAGAGTCACTCGGGTCCATGTGACCCGCTTATCGCGCAGTTCCTAACGTCCGCTTTCCACCGCAATCGCGCCAGTCACAGCCGTCAGCTTTACTTCCGGTTGACCGGCGCGCCCTCACCCAAATCCTCGTACCACGCTTCCACCGGCCCGCTCAGCTTCAGGGTCAGCGGGCGGCCGCGGCGGTCCATCGC
>JAZKFK010000078.1:0-1592 GCA_040386475.1 Pseudomonadota bacterium
GGCAGGCGGTTGGCCTCGGCGATCATGTCATCCTCGCCCTTGAAGGGGTTGATGATGGCGACCGGGCCGAACGGCTCCTCGTGCATGATGTCGGCATCCAGCGGCACTTCGGACAGGACCGAGGGGGCATAGAAGAAGCCCTGGTTGCCGATCTTGTGCCCGCCCGCGCCCAGCTTGGCGCCCTTGGCCACGGCATCGCCGATCAGCCGGTCCATCGCATCGGGACGGCGCGGGTTGGACATCGGGCCCATCGTTGTTCCGGCAGCAAGGCCATCGCCGACCACCACCTTGCCGGCCCCGGCAATGAAGCCATCGCGGAACTTTTCGAACACGCCTTCTTCCACGATGAAACGCGTGGGGCTGACGCAGACCTGCCCGGCGTTGCGGTACTTGCCGCCGATGCTGGTCTCCAGCGCCTTGTCGACATCGGCATCGCTGAACACCAGCACCGGGCCGTGGCCGCCCAGTTCCATGGTGGTGCGGATCATGTTGTCCGCTGCCAGCTTCGCCAGGTGCTTGCCGACCACGGTGGAGCCGGTGAAGCTGAGTTTACGGATGATTGGCGAGGCGAGCAGATGGCGGCTCACTTCGTCCGGCACGCCGAACACGGCATGCGCGACTGACGGGGGCAGACCGGCATCGAGCAGGCACTGAAGGACACCCAGCGCGCTGGCCGGCGTCTCCTCGGCGCACTTCAGGATCACCGAACAGCCTGCCGCCACCGGCGCACCCAGCTTGCGGCCGGGATTGCCCAGCGGGAAGTTCCACGGTGCGAAAGCGGCCACCGGCCCGACCGGCTCCCACCGCACGGTGCTGCGCATGCCTTCAGGCCGCACCAGTTCGCGGCCATAGAGGCGGCTGCATTCGCCGGCGTAGAAGTTGAACAGGCCGACGTTCATCATCAGCTCGATCTTCGCCTCGTGGAACGGCTTGCCCTGTTCCATCGTGGCGATCCGGGCCATGTCATCAGCCCGTTCCAGCATCAGCCGCGCGGCGCCAGACAGCACTGCCGCGCGTTCCTGCGGGGTGGACTTGCGCCACAGGGCAAAGCCCTCGGCCGCCACTTCCAGTGCGCGATCGAGGTCGGCAGGTTCGGCCAGCGGCAGTTCGCCCAGCGTCTCGCCGGTGGCGGGGTTGACCACGGGGAAGGTGCGGCGGCCACCGCCGGAGACGCGCTCGCCGCCGATGATCATGTGCAGGCTGGGGTATTGGGTCATGACTGACACTCCGTCAGGGAACAGGAATGGCCGGGCCTGCCGCAAGACAATGCTGCGACAGGCCCGGCCAGAGAGAAAATTGGATCAGCCCCGGGCCTTGGCCGCAGCCCGCTCGGCATCGCGCTTGGCGTCATCCGCGAAGCGGTCTGCCACCATTTCCTCGCCGGTGATCGGGTGCTTCATGTGGAACGGCAGCAGCTTGTGCGTGGGCCACAGGAAGAAGTTGTCATACAACTCGTCGGGACCAGCGGGATCTTCGGGGTAGAGCGTGCTCAGGAAAGGCACGTATTCCGCATCGGTCAGGGCCCAGCCCTTGTCGAAATCGGCATGCCAGTGCGGGAAGTAATTGAGCAGCTTGATGCGCCACTTGCCGTC
>JAZKFK010000079.1:0-3085 GCA_040386475.1 Pseudomonadota bacterium
CGCGAGATCGCCGTGGGCAACAAGATGCTGGGCGAGTTCAACCTGGAAGGCATTCCGCCCTCGGCACGCGGCACGCCGCAGATCGAGGTGAGCTTCGACATCGACGCCAACGGCATCCTGCACGTGGGCGCCAAGGACAAGGGCACGGGCAAGGAAAACAAGATCACCATCAAGGCCAACTCGGGTCTGTCCGAGGCCGAGATCCAGCAGATGGTGAAGGACGCCGAGCTCAATGCCGCCGAGGACAAGAAGAAGCTCGAACTGGTGCAAGCCCGTAACCAGGGCGAAGCCAGCGTGCACAGTGTGCGCAAGAGCCTGACCGAGTACGGCGCGTCGCTGGATGCCGGCGAGAAGGACAAGATCGAAGCCGCCATCAAGGACCTGGAAGAAGCCCTGAAGGGTGAGGACAAGGCCGCCATCGACGAGAAGAGCAACACTCTCATGTCGGTGAGCCAGAAGCTGGGCGAGAAGATGTACGCCGACATGCAGGCCAAGGCTGGTGCCGAAGCCGGTGCGGCCGGTGGTGCGAGCGGCGCGGGTGCGGACCAAGGCGGCGCGCAACAACGCGCCAACGACGACGACGTCGTGGACGCCGAAGTGAAAGAGGTCAAGAAGGGTTGACTCGCGTCGCCCGCCATACGCAACACCGCCGCGGCGGGGGTCCCTTCGGGATCTCCGTCGCGGCGCTTGGCGTTTGAGATGCCCATGCGAACGACATTGCCCCTATCTGCCAGCTGAGCGAAAGAACCATGGCCAAAAGAGATTACTACGACATCCTGGGCGTTCCCAAGAACGCTTCGGAAGAAGAAATCAAGAAGTCCTATCGCAAGCTGGCGATGAAGTTCCACCCTGATCGCAACCAAGGGGACACTGCCAAGACGGCCGAAGAGAAGTTCAAGGAGGCCAAGGAGGCCTACGAGATGCTCTCGGACGCGCAGAAGCGCACGGCCTACGACCAGTTCGGCCACGCCGGCGTGGACCCGAACATGCGGGGTGGCGCCGGAGCCGAAGGCTTTGGCGGCTTCGCGGAGGCCTTTGGCGATATCTTCGGCGACATGTTCGGCCAGCAGCGTGGCGGACGCGCAGGCGCGGGCGCCGGTGGCCGGCAGGTCTACCGCGGTGGCGACCTCAGCTACGCGATGGAAATCACGCTGGAAGAAGCCGCCAAGGGCAAGGACGCGCAGATCCGCATCCCGAGCTGGGAAGCCTGCGACACCTGCCATGGCTCGGGCGCCAAGCCCGGCACGCAGGTCAAGACCTGCGGCACCTGCAATGGCGCGGGCGCGGTGCAGATGCGCCAAGGCTTCTTCAGCGTGCAGCAGACCTGCCCGAACTGCCGTGGCACCGGCAAGGTGATTCCCGAGCCCTGCGCGAGCTGCCATGGCCAGGGCAAGCTCAAGAAGCAGAAGACGCTGGAAGTGAAGATCCCGGCCGGCATCGACGGTGGGATGCGCATCCGCAGCACCGGCAACGGCGAGCCGGGCACCAACGGCGGGCCGGCAGGCGACCTGTACATCGAGATCCGGCTCAAGAAGCACGACATCTTCGAGCGCGACGGCGACGACCTGCACTGCTCGGTGCCCATCAGCATCATCACCGCCTCGCTGGGCGGCGAGATCGATGTGCCCACGCTGGCAGGCAAGGCTGCCATCGACATCCCCGAAGGCACGCAGACCGGCAAGCAGTTCCGCCTGCGCGGCAAGGGCATCAAGGGCGTGCGCTCCAGTTATCCCGGCGACCTGTACTGCCACATCCTCATAGAAACACCGGTGAAGCTCAGCGAATTCCAGCGCAAGCTGCTGCGCGAACTCGACGACTCGCTGAAGAAGGGTGGCGGCAAGCATTCGCCCAGCGAGGACAGCTGGACGGACCGCTTGAAGAGCTTCTTTACCTGAAGCCCTCCGCTCAATGAACACAGGCCGCGCATGCGGCCTGTGTTTTTTTCAGCCACTACCGACGCAGGAGGTTGGTCAGCGGCTTGCCGGCGCGGTCGCGGTAGACGTCGAAGTCGGCCTCGATGGACAGCAGGTGGCGGATCTTCAGCCGGGCTGCTGCTTCTGCCACTGAGGCATCAGCCAGATCAAAGGGCAAGTCCGCAAAGCGTTCTGAGAGTCGCAGCACTTCCGTCAACGAGCCGTCCACCGCGTGGTCCAGGGTGATGCCCCCGCGCTGTGCCCAGCGCAGGAAGTCCAGGGCACTTTCGTTGCGGATGCGGCGCGCCAGCAAGGCGCAGACTTCGGTGGCGACGGACCAGGTGGTGATCAGCGTGGCGGAGGGGTTGGCCTGCAGCCACTCGCGCACAGCCACATGCCAGTGGTCGTTGGCGTTGAAGAGCGCGATCAGCGGACCACTGTCGACCAGCACCGAACTGGCATGCCCCATCCACGGCGCGGTGGGTTCGCGCGCGGTCAGCACAGGGGCATGGGAATCGCTCATCGCAGCTTGACAGCTTGTCAGGAGGACCCCGTGGTCTGGCGCTGCACATGGCGCGTGGTCCAGGCATCGGCAACATGGCGCTTGCGGTCCTGCGCCAGATCCGCCGGGCCGCCGTGGCGTCCGAACAGGTCCTCGCCCAGCGCATAGGCCGAGCGTGGTGCGGTTTCGGGCTGCGCCAGATACGCCTGCAGGGCTGCACGCACCACATCGCTGGTGCTGCGGCCCGTGCTGGCGGCGCGCTGGCGCAGGCGCTCTTCCAGCGGGGCTTCGAGTTTGATGGTGACCGTCATGGGAGCCTACCCTTGGTGAAATCGACCGTAATACCCATGGTATTTTCTTCATCCGGTACTGTCAAGCCGACCGAAGCAGTCGACCGAATCGTGCTCGTCGATCAAAACAAGCGCCCCTGCGGCCCCAGCAATCCGGGGTCGAACTGCGCAGTGTCCAATTCGTGCCGCACGCGGTTGAGCCCCAGCCTTGCGCAGGCTTGTCGGAAGCGCTGCGCGATGAGTTCGGCCCAGATGCCGCTGCCCTTCATGCGGGTGGCGAAGTTGGCGTCGTAATCCTTGCCGCCGCGCATTTCGCGGATGCGCGCCATCACGCGCGCGGCGCGCTGCGGATAGTGCTCCTGCAGCCATTGCTGGAACAG
>JAZKFK010000080.1:0-3629 GCA_040386475.1 Pseudomonadota bacterium
GCGCCATAGACCGATCCGTTGAGGAAGGCGGCGATATCCAGCTCGTTCACCGTATCGGGCCGTTCCACCACTACGCCATATCCTTTGCGGTAATGGAACTTCAGCCCGCTGGGCAGGCGCAGGAGGAACTGGTCCTGCGTGAGGACATAGGTCGCCGTCTCACGAATGGGATCGCGCAGCGTATCGGGAACGGCACCTTCGCGGATCGAGCTTTCGGCGGCGAGCAGGGCGATGTTTTGCTGAGCGGTCATCGGGCGCAGCCTTGGCGGGGAAGTGGTGCAAAATCAACGCCAGATCATTGGGCTGCAAAAATTGGCCGGCGGACTGTCGGACACGAAGCCGGGCCGCCGGGAAAGCCGCAGCGCAGATCCATCCATGAGCCTTTGTGGTGCGCGGCGAACACTAACAATATATTTGCCCTGTCCTGCACTGCAAACTGCAGCGGAACCGGTCCGGACCAACGCATCTTTGCGCACTTGCGGAAATCGCTATAGCTGGCCGGCAATGAGCCGCCTTGCCCCCGTCCGCCGCCTGCTGCGCGAAGCTCCGCCCCGCGAGACGGCCGCGTTGTTTGCGCTGATGCTGGGCGCGCGGCTGACCGAGGGCGTGGGCATCCTGCTGCTGGTGCCGATCCTGGATAGCCTGCGCGATGCGGGCGAGCCTTCGCAGTTGACCGGCTGGCTGGGCGCGCTGCTGCCGCGAGGCGCTGCCATCGGGCCACTGCTGGCGGTATTCGTGGCGCTGGTGGCGCTGCGCTCGGCGCTGGTGTTTACGCAAGCTGTGCAGGCCACTCGCTACCAGCACAAGGTGATCGACCGCCTGCGCGAACAGTGTTTCGACCGGCTGTTGCGGGCCGAGTGGCGCTGGCTGTCGCAGCAGCGCGCGTCCGATCACGCCAACGCTCTCACAAGTGGCATCGGCCGCATCGGATCGGGACTGAACCACCTGATCATGCTGGCGGCCAACCTGGCCACTTCGCTCACCTACATCGCTGTGGCGCTGATCCTGTCATGGCAAATCACCCTGCTGGCTGCTGCCGTGGGCCTGGTGGCGCACGCGCTGCTAGCGCGGATCAGGCAACGCGCGGTGACGATCGGCATCAACATGGGCGTAACCAGCCGCGCGGTGCAGGCCAGCATTCAGGAAGGGCTGGCCGGTATCCGACTGACGAAGATCCTGCGCAACGAAGATCGCCACCTGGCCAGCTTTGCCGAGACCGTGGCCCGCCAGCGCGAGGAACAGGTGCGCTTTGCCATCAGTTCGGGCTCGGCCCAGCGGTTGGTGGACCTGGGCGGCGCGGTGCTGCTGGCCGGACTGCTGTATGTGGGGGTGGAATGGTGGACCGTGCCCTTGTCCACATTGCTCACCATCGTGCTGGTGTTCAGCCGACTGATGCCGCAATTCGGCGCGGCGCAGCAAAGCCTCAACCAGTGGCTCCACGCGGCCCCCGCGCTGGATGATCTGGACGCAGTGATGGCCGGCGCAAATGCTGCTGCAGAACCGCCCGCGCCGCCCCATCCTTTGCCGCTGCCGCTGACCCACGCAATCGAATTGCGCGATGTGACAGTGGCTTATGCCGAGCGTGCGCGCCCCGCGTTGGATGCCGTCTCGATCACCATCAAGGCCCGCGCCACCAATGCGCTGATCGGACAATCGGGTGCTGGCAAAAGCACGCTGGCCGATGTGCTGATGGCGCTGATCGTGCCCGATACCGGCCAGGTGCTGGTCGATGGCGTGCCCTTGGCGCAAGGCGACCGGCACCGCTTGCGGGCGGCGGTTTCGTATGTCCAGCAGGACGCCTTCATGTTCAATGCCAGCGTGCGGGCCAACCTGCTGTGGTCGTGGCCCGATGCCACCGAGGCCGACTTGCGCGCCGCGCTGACCGCGGCAGCGGCCGATTTCGTCTATGCCCTGCCCGATGGTCTCGACACCGTGGTGGGCGATGGCGGCGTGCGCATGTCAGGCGGCGAACGCCAGCGCGTGGCATTGGCCCGCGCCTTGCTGGGCCAGCCCGCATTGCTGATCCTGGACGAGGCAACCAGCGCGCTCGACCCGGCAAACGAAGCGCTGGTGCGCACAGCCATCCGCCAGTTGCACGGCAGCCTCACCATCGTGCTGATCGGCCATCGCCTGTCGCAGCTTGACCAGGTGGACCAGGTGGTGGAATTGCGCAGCGGCAAGGTGGTCCGCTGCGGACCGCCCGATGGCTCTGACCTGCCGCAACCCGTCAACGGAATTTTCGCATGATCGCCGACGATGCCTTGCTGGCCCAGCGACGTGCCTTGCTGGCAATGGTCTCCTCCTCGGTGGAGCCGGATACTGCGGCCATGGCCCGGTTCGGCCCGGACGATTGGCAGGCCATCGCCACCATGACTGCGCAACACCGGCTGGGCGCCCTGCTGCACGATCAGGTCCGCCTGCGCGGGGGCAACTGGCCAGTTCCGGCTGACCTGCGCGAGCGGTGGAAGGCGCGGCACTTGCGCGGCGCGATGCGCGCCATGTCGCTGCAACTGGGGCTGCGCCGCATGGCCGGTGTGCTGGCTGATCTGAACCTGCCGTTCGCCGTGCTCAAAGGGGGCTGGCTGGCCTGGTCAGCCTATCCCCACCCCGCCCACCGGCCGCTGCGCGACATTGACCTGTTGCTGCCGGCAGATGGCGCCATGGCCGCTTTTGCCACGCTGGAGGCCGCCGGCTTCACCCGCCGGGCCGACGATGTCACCCCGCTGGATCATGCGCTGGTGCACAACAAGCACTTGCCGCCCCTGTTCGCACCCGACATGCGCATGGCGGTGGAACTGCACACGCGGATCATTCACGATGTTCCAGCGGGCGACTTGTCCGGCACCATCGCCGACAGCGCGGCGCTGCTGGCGCGCACGGTGCCGCGCGATCTGGGCGGGTTCGTGGCGCCCACGCTGTCACCCACCGATACGCTGCTGCACCTGATCGTCCACGCGGCGTACGATCACCGGTTCGACAACGGCCCGCTGGTGCTGAACGATATTGCCGCCATCGTGCGCACCTGCCCGGTGGATTGGCACCGGTTCGCCGCAATGGCCACAGCGGGCGGCTGGCAGCGCGGTAGCCAACTGCTGCTGCAGTTGACGCAAGCCTATCACGGGCCACTGCCGATTCCCCATACTCTGGGCCTTGCCGCACCGCTTGACGATCAAGTGCTGGAAAGTGCCGCCCTGCTGATGCTGGTCGACACCCGCAGCGCGGCCGATACCCATTTCCGCGCCGGTCTTTCCACCCAGGTGCAATCGGGCAAGTTGCTGGATTTCCTGCGCGATCGGGCCTTTCCCAAGCGCCACGTGCTGGCGCGCTTTGCCGGCCTGCCGCTGGAAAGCCGCCGGGTGTGGCTGCACTATCCCGCGTGGCTGCTCACCCGCTCGCGCCAGCGGCTACTGTCGCAGACCGGCTCTGGCCAGCAAGCCGACCAGCGCCATCTGGTGGCGGTGGAAGGCTGGCTGCAGGCGTGAAGCGGGCGCTGGCGGCGCATTAGCCGCCGGACCCCCTTTCCATCCGCGATTGGCCCGCTATATGGGCGCCTCCCGCCCAGTTGCGGGGTCAGTGTTGGGGCGTCGCCAAGCGGTAAGGCACCGGCTTTTGATGCCGGCATTCGCAGG
>JAZKFK010000081.1:0-3941 GCA_040386475.1 Pseudomonadota bacterium
GCTATGTGCAACTGGGTGGCGGTATCCGCACGCGGGAGGCGGTGGAAGGCTGGTTCGACCTTGGCGTAGCCCGCGTGGTGATGGGCAGCGCCGCCTTGAAGGACCCCGATTTCGTCAAGGACATGGCAAAGGAGTTTCCTGGCGGCATCGTGGTGGCCGTTGACGCCAAGGATGGCATGGTCGCCACCGAGGGCTGGGCTGAAGTGTCTGACGTCGAAGTGGTCGATCTGGCCCGCCGGTTCGAGGATGCCGGGGTGGCCAGCCTGCTGTTCACCGATATCGGCCGCGATGGCCTGTTGAAGGGCGTGAACATCGAGGCGACCGTGGACCTTGCCCGCCGGGTGGACATTCCGGTGATTGCTTCGGGCGGTGTGAAAGGCCTCGACGATATCCGCATGCTGGCGCTGCATTCGGGCGACGGGATCGAAGGCGTGATTACCGGGCGTGCGATCTACGAAGGCAAGCTGGACCTCGCGACGGCGATTGCGATGGCGGGCAAGGCCTGATGACCGTCCGCATCCGCGTCATCCCCTGTCTCGACGTGCGCGATGGGCGCGTGGTCAAAGGCGTGAACTTCGTCGACCTGCGCGATGCGGGCGATCCGGTGGAGCAGGCGCAGGCCTATGACGCGGCAGGCGCCGACGAGCTGTGCTTCCTGGATATTTCCGCCACCCACGAAGGGCGCGGAACCCTGCTCGACATTGTGCGGCGCACGGCAGAGGTGTGTTTCATGCCGCTGACCGTGGGCGGCGGGGTCCGCACCGTGGAAGATGCCCGCGCGCTGCTGCTGGCGGGCGCGGACAAGGTGGCGGTCAATTCCGCCGCCGTCAGCCGCCCCGAAGTGGTCACCGACATTGCCGAGAAGATGGGCAGCCAGTGCGTGGTCGCATCGGTGGATGCGCGCTGGGTGCACGATCATTGGGAGATTTTCACTCACGGCGGGCGGCGCGAAACCGGGATCGATGCGGTGGAACATGCCATCAAGCTGGCCAAGCTGGGTGCGGGCGAACTGCTGGTTACCAGCATGGATGGCGATGGCACGCAGCGCGGCTATGACCTGAAACTCACCCGCACCATTGCCGATGCGGTGTCCATTCCGGTGATCGCCAGCGGCGGGGTGGGCACCCTCGATCATCTTGTGGCAGGCGTTACCGAGGGCCATGCCAGCGCGGTACTGGCAGCCAGCATTTTCCACTTCGGCACGCACACCATTGCCGAGGCCCACGCTGCCCTGCGCGCTGTAGGCCTACCCGCGCGCGTCTGATTCCGTTCAGGTAAATTCTGCCGCACTATCAGTCCCATGCCGGGACGGTCACATGTGCAGCGTTGCGGGAATCGGCGGGCGGGCGGAAGGACCTGTGCATGGTCGTCCGCTTCCTCATCGTTCTCGCTTCAGCGTTTGTGATTTTCGCCGCGCCCGTCGCTGCGGCGGACTCAGCGCAAGTGCCCGAAGGGTCAAGTGTGACGCTGTTCGCGCTGGGCCTGGCGGGAGTGATGCTGGGCCGCCACTTGTCGCGCGGCAAGTCCGACAAGTCTTGACCTGAAGGCGCGGCCTGCCCATTCCGCGCTTATGGACATCCTTGACCAGCTAGAAGCCGTGATCGCCGCGCGCCGCAATGCCGCGCCGGACAGCAGCTATACCGCCAGCCTCTATGCCCGCGGCCTGCCCGTAATTGCCCGTAAACTGGGCGAGGAAGGCGTGGAAGCCGCCGTGGCGCTGCTCTCCGGGTCCGATGAGGAACTGGTGGGCGAGGCAGCCGATATCGTGTTTCACCTGCTGGTGGCCTTGCAAGCGCGCGGCCTGTCGCTGGCGGATGTGCGGGCCGAACTGGCGCGGCGCGAAGGCACGTCGGGCCTCCAGGAAAAGGCCAGTCGCGCATGACCATCGATCCCGCCGAGGCCTACGATCCGGGCAACATCTTTGCCAGGATCCTGCGCGGTGAGATTCCGTGCAACACGGTCTACGAGGACGAGTGGGCGTTGGCCTTCCATGACATTGCCCCGCAGGCCAAGGTCCACGTGCTGGTGATCCCCAAGGGCGCCTATGTCAGCTGGGACGACTTTTCGATCCGCGCCTCGGCCGAGGAAATCGCCGGCTTCGTGCGCGCCGTAGGCACCGTGGCGCGCGAGCAGGATCTGGTGGCACCCGGTTATCGCCTGTTGGCCAACGTGGGCCATCACGGCGGGCAGGAAGTGCCGCACCTGCATGTCCATCTGTTCGGCGGGCAGCGGCTGGGCCGGATGATCGCCCCCTGATTTCCGCCTAAGGGGTTGCCCCGTGAGTCCGCCGCCCGCTAAGGCTGCAGGCGACATGGCAGTAGCGCAGGCAATCGGTGAAGGATGGTTCGTGGGGCAATGCCACCACTTCCCCTTGCGCATCTATTACGAAGACACCGACCTTTCGGGCCTGGTCTATCACGCCAATTACCTGCGCTATGCCGAGCGTGCCCGGTCCGACATGTTGCGCCTGTTGGGGATTGACCAGCGTGCCGCCTCCGAAGCGGGGCAGGGGCATTATGCCGTGGCTGAGGCGAATATCCGCTATCTTCGCCCGGCACGGTTGGACGATTCACTCGTTGTTCAAACTCACTGTGCCGATTTGCGCGCCGCCAGCGTCCGGTTGGCACAACAGGTTTGGCGGGGAGATGAATTGCTGGTGGAGGTGACCATTCGCGTCGGTTTCATCGGTCCCGATGGTCGCCCGCGCCGCCAGCCGGATGCATGGCGCGCTGCCTTTGCCGCCTTTTTCCAGCCCGATTTACCCGTGAAAGACTGCTGATGACCATGTTTGACCAACTCGCCGCTGCCGCATCGGAAACCATTGCGCCCACTGGCCTCAACCCGCTGCGGCTGTTCCTCGATGCCGACATCGTGGTGCAGACGGTAATGGTGGGCCTGCTGCTCGCATCGGTGTGGGTGTGGACGATCATCGTCTCATTTTCGCTGCGCATGGGCAGCGTGAAGCGCGCCAGTACCAAGTTCGAACAGGAGTTCTGGAACCACGACGATCCGGAAAACCTGATCAGCCGCACCAAGGCCGATAATCCCTCGGGCCGCGTGGCAGCAGCGGGCCTGACCGAATTCCGCAAGTCCACCCGCGGCGGGATCAAACATCCCGCCCAGGCACTGGCGCGGATCGCTCAGGCGATGGAGGGCCAGGTGGCGACCGAGGCGGACAAGCTGGCCGGGCGGCTGGGGTTTCTGGCCACCACCGGGTCAGTTGCCCCCTTTGTGGGCCTGTTCGGCACCGTCTGGGGCATCATGAACAGCTTCTTCCAGATCGGGCAGCAGAACAATTCGTCGCTGGCGGTAGTGGCGCCGGGCATTTCGGAAGCCTTGTTCGCCACTGCAATCGGCCTGTTCGCGGCCATTCCGGCGGTGATCGCATACAATCGCTTCGCCGTATCGGTCGACGGGTTCGAGGCCCGCCTGCAGCGTTTTGCCGATAAGGTCCACGGACAGGTCAGCCGCGACATGGAGAACGGCTGACATGGCGATGGGTGTTACCTCTGGCCGCCGCCGTGGCCGCTCGAAGCGCCGCGCGCCGATGGCGGAGATCAACGTCACGCCGTTTGTGGACGTGATGCTGGTGCTGCTGATCATCTTCATGGTCACGGCGCCGCTGCTGACCAGCGGGGTGCCGCTGGATCTGCCCGACAGCCGCGCCGATGCGCTGGACCAGGACCCGAACGAGATCACTGTGGCGGTGGATGAGACGGGCGCCGTGTTCATCGACGATGCCCCGGTGGCAGAGGGTAACCTGGACCAAGCGCTCGAACGGGCAGCGGCCAGCAATGCCGGCGGCGAGCAGCCTGTAGTGGTGTTGCGCGCCGATCGCACGCTGGAATACGGACGCATCATGGCCGTGATGGGCGAGATCAACCGGGCCGGTTTCGGCAAGATCTCGATGGTCAGTAACGGTTCATCGCAAGAGCCATAGC
>JAZKFK010000082.1:0-4569 GCA_040386475.1 Pseudomonadota bacterium
ACGATCAGCGAGGTTTCGATCACCGTCACCGCCAGCGCCAGCACCAGCGTGCCGTATGGTTCGCCAAGGTAATGGGCCAGCACTTCGGCGTGGTAGACCGCCGCCATGATGGCCGCGCACAGCAGTGCAAGCTTGATCGCGGCAAACACGCCGCCCGATGCCAGGGGAATGACCAGCAGGCCCAGCAACGGCAGTACCAGCGTCCAGGCGGGCAGGCCGAACGGGCGGCGGAGGCTGAGTAATGGCAGGGAAATGGCTTTTGGCATCGCCACCTATATTGGCGGTGTCACCCCCGATTGCAAACGACTCGCAACCTTTCAGGCTGCTTCGTCCTCCAGCCGCTCCGGGAAGAACGCCGGTTCGCGGTCGGACCAGCCGGGCGCGGTGGCAGCGGCTTCGCTCAACGATTGCAGCAGCATCTTGCGCCGGCACGGGCGCACCTGCGGCAGCGCAGCGGCGGCGCAGAAGACCGCCGGCAGGAACGGGCGCGCGGCAGCCCCCAGCAGGCGTTCGTACAAAAAGCGGAAGGCCGAGAAGCTGTCGATCTGGTCCTGCACCAAGTCCTGCGCAGCGATCCGCACCATCGGACCCATGAATTGCGCCAGCCCGTCGAGGGTGACCGTGGCGGGCAGATCATCGCGCAGCGCGCGCAGTTCGCGATAGGTCAGGTATTGCGCGCGGATGGTGGCACAACCCCCGTTCGCCTTGCCCCACGCCTTGAAGGCATCGCCGCGCGCCATGAACACATCCAGGCTGCGGGTGATGAATTCCTGCTCACCGGCGGTGAAGCCGGCGTATTCACGCATTTCCGAGATGCTGAGCGATGCGGTCGTCGAACGGGACATGCGGCGTCTCCTGCCGGTTACCCAGCAAAGGTCGCGCATTATGGTTAAGATATGGTTGAACGGGCCCGACGCATCGACGCGGGCCTAATGTTCAGATCAAGCCTATCTTCAGATCAATCCGGCCAAGGGGCTGGAGGGATCGGCGTACTTGCGCGTTTTCATGCGGCCCGCAAGGTAAGCCTCGCGACCGGCGATCACCGCGTGCTTCATGGCACGGGCCATGCGCACCGGATCCTGCGCTTCGGCAATGGCGGTGTTCATCAGCACGCCATCGCAGCCCAGTTCCATCGCCACCGCTGCCTCGCTGGCGGTGCCGACACCGGCATCGACCAGCACCGGCACCTTGGCCCCTTCCACGATCAGCCGGATGGTGACCTTGTTCTGGATGCCCAGGCCGCTGCCAATGGGCGCGCCCAGCGGCATCACCGCCACCGCGCCCGCTTCTTCCAGTTGCCGGGCGGCAATGGGATCATCCACGCAATAGACCATCGGCAGGAAGCCTTCATTGGCGAGGACTTCGCAAGCCTTCAGCGTCTCGCGCATATCGGGATACAGCGTGCGCGCCTCGCCCAGCACTTCCAGCTTCACCAGGTCCCAGCCGCCCGCCTCGCGCGCCAGGCGCAGCGTGCGAATCGCGTCATCGGCGGTGAAGCAACCGGCGGTATTGGGCAGGTAAGTGATCTTCTTCGGATCGATATAGTCCATCAGCACCGGCTGGGTGGGATCGGACACATTGACCCGCCGCACCGCCACGGTGACGATTTCGGCCCCGCTCGCTTCCACGGCGGCGGCATTCTGGGCAAAGTCCTTGTACTTGCCCGTGCCCACGATCAGGCGGCTGGTGAACGTACGACCGGCGACGGTCCAGGTATCGGGATTGGTCATGGGTGCAGCGGTAAGGGCGCGCAGGCCACGCGACAAGGTGCTTTTGGCCTTAACCGCCGCCCCTTCAGCCGCCACCCACGAAGTGGACGATCTCCAGCACGTCGCCGTCACTCAGCGCCAAATCCTCCAGCGTCGAGCGCGGGGCGATCACGCCATTATGCTCCACCGCCACCTTGGCAACCTTCAGGCCCAGTTCGCGCACGAAATCGGCCACCGTCGCAGCAGACGTGTGGCGCGGTTCGCCGTTTACGGTGAGGGAGATGCTCATCACGAGCAGGACTTAGTGCAGCTTACGCTTTACGCAAGTTGAGGATGTGCCCGGTGGCTACCAGCAGCACGCCGATGACCGTCAATACGGCTTCCTCGGTTCCATGACCCACGGCAATCGCGCCGCCCATGAAGGTGAGGCCGGTCATCGCCACCACGAACGGCGTGGCACGGCGGTGGCGCAGTGCGCCCATGCCGATGGCGACTGCGGCGATCAGCGTGGCCAGCACCAGCCCCACGCGGTGGATTGCCGGATCGAGCAGTGCGCCCGCGCCAAGGCCCAGCCCCGCCACCAGCACCAGCCCCAGCACGCAATGGACCAGGCACAGGCACGACAACAGCACGCCGATGCGGTCCAGGCGGCCCTGGATCTGGCCCCGAATCTGGCTGCTAATCCTGCTGATCATTGACGGCATGCGTGTCCATGTATGTAACGCTATAACATTGCGCAAGCGTGGAATGGCCCATCACCTGCGACAAATTGCCGTATTGCGATTCTGCGCGGTGCGGCGCAGAGCGCGGGCCATGTCGCTCCCTGCCAAGTTGCAACCGCGCCCCATTGCCCTGTGGCTGTTTGCCATTGCCGCGCTGGTGGTACTGATCGTGGCCATCGGCGGGATCACCCGCTTGACCGAAAGCGGTCTCTCGATCACCGAATGGAAACCCGTCACCGGCACCTTGCCGCCGCTTACCGAAGCGCAATGGCAGGCCGAGTTTGCCGCCTATCAGCAGATCGGGGAATTCCAGCAGGTGGCCGGGCCGCAGGGCATGACGCTGGCGGATTACAAGTTCATCTATTTCTGGGAATGGTTCCACCGCCTGCTGGCGCGGCTGATCGGCCTGGCCTTTGCCCTACCGCTGGCGTGGTTCTGGCTGAAGGGCGCGATCCCGGCGGGCTACAAGCCGCGCCTGCTGGCCTTGCTGGCACTGGGCGGACTGCAGGGCGCACTTGGCTGGCTGATGGTCCGCTCGGGCCTTAACACCCAGATGACCGATGTATCGCACTTCTGGCTCTCGGCCCACTTGCTCACCGCGCTGTTCACGCTGGGCGGCCTGATCTGGACCGCGCGCGACTTGCTGCGGCTGGCTGGCAATAGCCGTGCCGCGCCTGCCCGGCTGACCCCGTTGGCCGGCTGGACGCTGCTGGTCCTGTTCGTGCAATTGCTGCTGGGCGCCTGGGTGGCCGGGCTTAACGCCGGTCTGGCGAGCGATACCTGGCCCCTGATGAGCGGGCAGTTCCTGCCGCAGTTCGACACCACGCGCGGGCTGTTGTTCGCGGTGACGCACGATCCGTTCCTGCTCCACTGGCTGCACCGCTGGTGGGCCTGGGTGGCCGTGGCCCTGCTGATCGTGCTGGCGCGCGCGGTAAAGCGCGCCGGCGACCGACGGGCATCGGTGCTGGTGCACAGCGCCTTCGGGATCCAGATCCTGCTGGGCATTGCCACGGTGATGACCGGCGTGGCGCTGTGGCTGGCGGTGGCGCACCAGCTGGTCGGCGCGCTGCTGGTGGCGGCGACGGCCTGGGCCGCCAACCGCCTCGGCTGGGGCGAGCGAAACCTGCGCGGTTGATCGCAGCCTTCCCCAACCGCTGCGCTGCCGCCAAACAGCGAGCTGCAACGATAGCGCGATGGGAGCAATTGCATTCGTCCCCAAGCCCTGCGATTAACGGACAGGATACAATAACAACAGCCTTGGCCACTGGGGAATGGCCGGGCAGTCTGGCAAAGACGGGACTGGCATGAACAGCCTTGCGGCGAGGCGCGCTTTTTTGCGATCGGCATTGGGGATGGCCTTGCTGCCAGTCCTGGTGCCGCGCAATGCCCGTGCTGCCGGCGGGCAAATTGCCAATACCGGTTCCGCCCCGATCGCTCCGCCCACGTGTGACATGATCTATCGCCGCACCCTGCAGCGCCAGTTGCCCGGCGGCGTCATGCTGGCGACAACGCGCGATTTCCGCGTGCGCTTCACCAGTGCGGATATGGGCGGCTATCTTGTCGACGGTGCGCAAGTAAGCGCACGGGTGGACGCGCCAGCCAACCTTGCCTCGCTCGCCCGGCTGGAGGAACAGCGGGTGGAGAGCGGCATCTTTCCGCTGGCGCTGGATCACCAGGGTCTGATTGTCGACGGCGCCGAGGTCCCGATCAACCACCAGCTGGGCATGGCGCTGGAGGAAGTGCGCCAGCGCTTTGCGGCAGATGGCGGCGAAGTGCGCGAACTGCTTGATGCGCTGGACGCCAGCAGCGCGCGGCTGACTGCCTACCTGCCGCAAGACCTGTTCGCCCCGGCCGAAGGCGCGGTGGAGCAGCGCGAGACGATCACCCTGCCGTGGGGCCAGACGGGCGAAGTGCGCGTGCGCTTTGCCGCCACCCGCAGCCCCGATACGCGCCTGATGCGCCTTGCCACCCGCGAAGTGGTGACCATGCTGGAAGGGCACGAACGCCGCAGCGCCGAGCGGTGGGAACTGTTCCAGGCCTAGCCGGAGCGGTTGATTTACCTCACGGTATTATTTTACCTCCCCGCAAAACCGCAGGAATGCTTGACTTTGCGGGCCACAGGCGACACATGCCGCGCC
>JAZKFK010000083.1:0-13581 GCA_040386475.1 Pseudomonadota bacterium
ACGAGGACGTGGGCGCAATCCTGGAAGCGAGCGCGGTCAGCCTGCTGCCCGCCTTTCGTGGTGGGCTGTACATCTTCAACAACTCCAATGACCGGCTGGACCTGATCCGCCATTGGCCCAGGGGCGAGGATTGCAATCCGGCTACCGCGCTGGTGCCTGGCAACTGCTGGGCACTTAAACGTGGCAAGCCGCACATCAACGATCCGCTCAAGGGCACCCTGTGCTGCGCGCACAACAACGGGGTGTTCTCCACGCTGGAGCTGCCGATGATCGCGCGCGGCAAGGTGCATGGCCTGCTGATGCTGGCGACAGGTGGGCCGGACGGAACCGGCCAATTGCAGGCGATCAAGCGCATCGCCCGCGCGCTGGCCGATTCGGTCAGCCTGGCGCTGGCGAATATCAGCCTGCAGGAAAAGCTGCGTACCCAATCACTGCGCGATCCGCTGACGGGACTTTATAACCGCCGCTACATGGAAGACGCGCTGGAACGCTACATTTCGCTGTCAGAGCGTGACGGCAATCCGCTGGCGGTGCTGATGATCGACCTCGATCATTTCAAGAAACTCAACGATACCCACGGCCACGCAAAGGGCGATGCGGTGCTGCGCGAAGTGGCTGGCCAACTGGTCGGCTCGCTCCGCCCGGCGGACGTGGTCGCGCGCTATGGCGGCGAGGAGCTGATGGTGATCCTTCCCAATTGCGGGCTGGACGATGCAGTGCTGAAAGCCGAGATGCTGCGCGCCCGGATTGAGGGCCTCAGCGCAATCCACGGCACGCCAATCAGCGCCTCGCTGGGAGTGGCGGCAATCCCGGAAACCGCCACCAGCGCGGGCGAAGTAGTCGCGCTGGCAGACGGGGCGCTTTATGTCGCCAAGCAAGCCGGGCGCAACCGCGTGGTGGCCGCAGCACGCCGTGCCATCACGTCTGACAGCAAAACCGCGCTGGCTGCCGTCGGCTAGGTAATCTCGCGCGAGCCTTCAGGGAGCGGGAAGCGCAGGATGGAAACCGTACCGCGCGCACCAGCCGCTGCGGGCGCCACCTCAAACTGGCCGCCCAGCCCCACCGCCAGAGTGCGGGCGATGCGCAGGCCCAGGCTGGGGCTGCTGGCCGGATCGAACCCGGCAGGCAGTCCGCGCCCGTCATCCATCACTTCAATCCGCAGCGATCCGCCCGCATCCTCGGCAATCACGCGCACGGTGATCTGTCCGGCGTCCTCGTGATCATAGCCGTGCTCCAGCGCGTTGCTGGCAGCTTCGGCCACGATCAGCGCCAGCGGGATCGCTTGCTGCGCCGGGATCAGGTAATCGCGCGGCGCATCGAGCACGATGGTCAGCGCACCGCCGTGCGAGGTGGCGACGATATCCTCCACCAGCGGGCCAAGCACTTCGCGGATGCTGCGCTGGTTGCCCTCGGCGTTGTACAGCGTGCGCTGGATCTTGCCGACCAGGTTGACCCGGCGTGATGCCTGATCCACCGCCTCGCGCGCGGTGGCATCGGTCATCCGGCGTCCCTGCAGCGCCAGCAGCGAGCCGACCATCTGAAGGTTGTTGCCCACGCGGTGCTGCAGTTCATGGAACAGCAGTTCGCGGCTTGTCGCCAGGTCGCGGTTGCGCTGGCGCTCCACGTCCAGGCTGCCGAAGGCAACCTGCGCCGAGTGGATAGCGACGATGTCTACCACCACCACGAAAGTGTAAAGGAGCATCGCCCAACCTGCGGGGCCGATCAGCGACAGCGACCCGAACGGCGCCACCCAGAACCACCGCGCCAGCACGAAACCGAGCACCGAACTGGCAATGCCGCCATACAGCCCGAACAGCATCGCGCTGACCACCACGGCGGGAAAGAAGGTGACGTAGGGGAAACCCGACGGCAGGTGCGGATCGAGCGCCACGCGCAGCAGCATGGCCGCTAGCGTGATCGCCAGCGCAGCGGGCACGGCCACCAGCGGGCGGCCACCAAACAAGGGCAGCCGACGGAAGATGCGCTGGGGGCTTAAGGAAGGAATGGAGATCATCGGGAGGTTGCGACCCTCGTTGTAACGATAGTTTCAAGTCAAACCAAGTGGCAGGACCATTGGCGGTAAAGTTTGGCAGGTTAACGGTTGATGAGGCAAAGAAATGGGCCGCGGTAGCTTGCGCCCCGCGGCCCGCTCTCCCACCGATGAGAAAAGGCCTCCAATCCAGGTGGATCGAAGGCCTCTTCAATTCGTTATCAGTCGTCCTTCAGGAAGGCCGGCAGATGACCGGCGCCGCCGGTGTTGTCACCGCCACCGCCGTTGCCACCATCATCGCGACGCGGACGGTCGCCGCCACCTTCACGACGCGGGCCGCGATCGCGGTCACCACCACCGCGGGGGCCGCGATCACGATCGCCGCCACCGCTGCGAGGGCGACGGTCGCCACCACGATCCGGCCGATCACCGCCGCCCGAACGGGGTTCACGCGGTTCACGGGCAGGACGGGTGTCTTCCAGTTCCTCGCCGGTTTCCTGGTCAACGACGCGCATCGACAGGCGAACCTTGCCGCGCGGGTCGATCTCGAGGACCTTGACCTTCACGGCCATGCCTTCGGAAACGACATCCTGCGGACGCTCGACGCGCTCGTTCTTCATTTCCGACACGTGGACGAGACCGTCCTTGCCGCCCATGAAGTTCACGAAGGCGCCGAAATCAACGATGTTGACGACCTTGCCGTCGTAGATCTTCCCGACTTCGGCTTCTTCTACGATGCCCGAGATCCACGCCTTGGCGGCTTCGATCTGCGACAGGTCCGAAGACGAGATCTTGATCACGCCTTCATCATCGATATCCACCTTGGCGCCGGTTTCGGCCACGATCTCGCGGATCACCTTGCCGCCGGTGCCGATAACATCGCGGATCTTCGACTTGTCGATCTGCATGGTCACGATGCGCGGGGCATGGGCTGACAGTTCGGTGCGGGCAGAGCCCAGCGCCTTCTGCATTTCACCCAGGATGTGGGTGCGGCCGGCCTTCGCCTGCTCAAGAGCCTTGGCCATGATTTCCTGCGTGATGCCGGCAACCTTGATGTCCATCTGCATGGTGGTGATGCCTGCTTCGGTACCGGCCACCTTAAAGTCCATGTCACCCAGGTGATCTTCGTCACCCAGGATGTCGGACAGCACCGCGAATTCGTCACCTTCCAGGATCAGGCCCATGGCGATACCGGACACCGGGCGCGCGATCGGCACGCCGGCATCCATCATCGACAGACAGCCGCCGCACACGGTCGCCATCGACGACGAGCCATTGCTCTCGGTGATGTCGGACAGGATGCGGATGGTATAGGGGAAGTCCTCACGGCTCGGCAGCACCGGGTGCAGCGCGCGCCATGCAAGCTTGCCATGACCCACTTCGCGGCGGCCCGGGGCGCCGAAGCGACCCACTTCACCGACCGAATAGGGCGGGAAGTTATAGTGCAGCATGAACGCCTGGTACGACAGGCCTTCCAGCCCGTCGATCATCTGCTCGCTTTCCTTGGTGCCCAGCGTGGTGGTGCAGATCGCCTGCGTTTCACCGCGGGTGAACAGCGAAGAACCATGCGTGCGCGGCAGGAAGCCGACCATCGCCTCGATCGGGCGAACCTGATCCAGCTTGCGACCGTCGATGCGCTGCCCGTCCTTGAGGATCGCGGTCCGCACGATGTCGGCCTCGACCTTCTTGACCAGCTTGCCGGCGACCATCTGGGTCTGCCCGCCTTCATCGGCGAAAGCAGCCTTCGCCTTGGCGCGGGCTTCGTTCAGCGCGTTGGAACGGGCCGACTTGTCGGTCAGCTTGTAGGCAGCGGCAATATCCTTGCCGACCAGATCCTTCAGCTTCTTCTTCATGTCGGCAGTGTTGTCCGACGTGTCGATGGTCCAGGGATCCTTGGCAGCCTGTTCGGCCAGTTGGATGATCGCGCCGATAACCTTGCGGCTTTCTTCGTGAGCGAACATCACCGCGCCGAGCATCTGCTCTTCGGTTAGTTCCTTGGCTTCGGATTCAACCATCATCACCGCATCTTGTGTGGCGGCGACAACCAGATCCAGCGTGCCATCGGTCAGCGCCGTGGTCTGCTTGGGATTGAGGACGTATTCGCCATCGATCATGCCTACGCGGCAAGCGCCGATCGGGCCCATGAACGGCACACCCGAGATGGTCAGGGCAGCCGAGGCGGCAACCATCGCCACAACGTCGGCCTCGGTCTCGCCGTCATACGACAGGACCTGGCAGATCACGTTGATCTCGTTGTAAAAGCCTTCGGGGAACAGCGGGCGGATGGGGCGGTCGATCAGGCGGGAAACCAGCGTTTCCTTTTCGGTCGCGCCGCGCTCACGCTTGAAGAAGCCGCCCGGGATACGGCCGGCGGAAGAGAACTTTTCCTGGTAGTGGACGGTGAGCGGGAAGAAATCCTGCCCGTCCTTCACGCCCTTGGCGGCAGTTACCGCGCACAGGACAACAGTTTCGCCGTACGTGGCGAGGACCGCACCATCAGCCTGACGGGCGATGCGGCCGGTTTCGAGGGTGAGGGTCTTGCCGCCCCACTCCAGCGATACAGTTTTAGTGTCGAACATACGTTTCCTTCGTGAACCCGCGCAGCCATATTGCCGGGCGGGGCCTCATGTGCCGGGGATGCCGTCCCGGTCCGGTGCGGGGCGCTGTGTGGCCCCTTGGTTTGGCCCCTTGCCGAATTGCAAAGGTGCCAGTGCTTTGGTCGTGTCGCGGACCCGGAAACCGGATTCCACTTTTCGTGCGACACTCCCGGATAGCGAAAGGGCGGCCCGTTCCCGAGCCGCCCTCCCGAATGCGTTTACTTGCGCAGGCCCAGCTTCTGGATCAGCGCGTTGTACCGCGCCACATCCTTGCTTTTGAGATAAGCCAGCAGGCTGCGGCGCTTGTTGACCATCTTGAGGAGACCACGACGCGAGTGGTTATCCTTGTGGTTGGCCTTGAAATGGTCGGTGAGGTTGCGGATCCGTTCAGTCAGGATCGCGACCTGCACTTCGGGGCTGCCGGTATCGCCAGTGCCACGGGCATTTTCGGCGATCACTTCGGTCTTGCGTGCAACGGTAATAGTCATAGTTCTGTTACTCCGCGGTATCGGGCAAATTGAACCCCCGCACGACCGTGGCCATGCCGTCCGATATCTCCATCAACGCGACCGGGACTGCGTCCAAGGTCGCCAGACAAAGCCCATCGGCAAGGGGCAATCCGGAAACGACCCGGCCCTGGCGGACCGCCTGCGCGCTTTCCGGATTTAGTGACAGGGCCGGGATACCGTCCAGCCCCGCCTCCAGCGGCAGGAGGTGGTCATTCAACGGCGCGCCCTTACCGATTTCGTTCAACAAGTCCAGCGAAATCGCCTGATTGTCGGTGAACGGGCCGGCCTTGGTGCGGTGCAGATAGGTGACATGGCCTACCGTGCCCAGCGTCCGCGCGATGTCGCGCGCGAGGCTGCGGATATAGGTGCCCTTGGAGACATGGGCGATCAGGGTGACCTCATCAAGCTCGCCGTCCCCCCTCTCCTGGGAAACAGTGAGATCGTGGATGGTCACCGCACGCAGCTTCATTTCCACGTCTTGCCCGGCACGCGCGAGGTCATAGGCGCGTTGGCCATCGACCTTGATCGCGGAATACATCGGTGGAGCCTGCTCAATCGGGCCGGTGAACTGGGGCAGCACTGCCTCCACCTGCGCCAGAGTGGGCCGCCCATCGCTGGTGGCAATAACCGGACCTTCGGTATCGAGCGTATCGGTCTGCTCACCGAACTTCACCGTAAAGGCATAGACCTTGTCGCTCTCCAGCATCCGCCCGGCCAGCTTCGTAGCCTCACCCAAGGCAATCGGCAGCACACCTTCGGCCAAGGGATCGAGTGTGCCGCCGTGGCCCACCTTCACCTTGCCGTACCCAGCCTCGCGCAGCACCCGCTTGACCGCGCCGACGGCTTGCGTCGAGCCCAGCCCGCGCGGCTTGTCGAGGATCAGCCAGCCATGCGGTGCAGGCTTGCTCATTGCCCCGCGATCAGCGTGGAGAGGCCGATGATCCGGTCCATCACCCAGTTGAACGGCCCGCCCACCAGGCGCTCCACGATGCCCAGTTCCGGCGCCAGCCAGGTCACCGCGATCAGCAGGGCGAACACCACCATGCCATAGCGTTGCAGCCGCCCGTAAGCCTCGCCCAGCCGCACGGGCAGCAGGCCCTGCACGATGTGGCTGCCATCGAAGGGCGGGATTGGCAGGAGGTTGAACAGCGCCAGGAACACGTTGATACTGATGAAGGTGATCAGGCCCTGCACCAGCACTTCGGGAAGCATGTCGGGCGATCCGGTGGCCATGCGCACTGCCAGGCCCAGCACCACGGCGGTCAGCAGTGCCAATACAATATTCACCGCCGGACCTGCCGCGCCCACCGCCATCATGCCAAAGCGCGGATTATCCAGCCGGTCCATCCGCACCGGAACGGGCTTGGCCCAGCCGAACACCGGACCGCCGCTCAAGGCCAGCGCGCCGGGGACCAGCAGCGTGCCCACCGGATCGACGTGGCGCAGCGGGTTCAGGCTCAGCCGATTAAGGTCGCGCGCTGTGGTATCCCCCAGCATCAGCGCCACGCGGCCGTGCGCCACTTCGTGCGTCACGATGGCCACGATCAGGCAGGGGATCAGGATGAGGGCATTGATCAGGGTGTCGGTCATGCGCGGGTAGATAGGGAGGAAAGCGTCAACCCGCCAGCGCGGCGCTGAAATGCTTGCGGCACAGCGCCACATAACGATCATTGCCGCCGATTTCGGTCTGCGCGCCGGCCTTGACTGCGGCGCCGCTGGCATCCACCCGCAGGTTCATGGTTGCCTTGCGGCCGCAGTGGCACACCGCCTTCAGCTCCACTAGCGCATCGGCAATGCCCAGCAGCACGGCCGAGCCGGGGAACAGCTCACCCTGAAAGTCGGTCCGCAGGCCATAGCACAGCACCGGGATGCCAGCTTCGTCGGCCACCCGCGCCAGTTGCCACACCTGCTGCTTGGAGAGGAACTGCGCCTCGTCCACCAGCACGCAGGCCAGCTGCTGTACGGCATGCGCAGCGCTGATCGCGGCCCACATGTCAGTATCGGCATCAAACCGGTTGGCATCGGCGGCGAGGCCAATGCGGCTGGCCACGCGGGGATCGCCTGCACGATCGTCCAGCGCCGCGGTCCACAGCATCGTGGCCATGCCGCGCTCGCGGTAATTGAAATCGGCCTGCAGCAGCGTGGTCGATTTGCCGGCGTTCATGCTGGCGTAGTAGAAATAGAGCTTGGCCATCAGGCTGCCGCCCACTCGTGAGCGAGGATCGAGAACACCGCGGTATCGCGCACATGGCCGTTCCAGGTGATCCGCTCGGCCCGCAGCAGCCCTTCGCGGACCGCGCCCAGCTTGAGTACCGCGGCCTGCGAGCGGGCGTTGCGCTGGTCCACGCGAAACTCCACGCGGCGGAAGCCGGAGGCAAACACCCGGTCCAGCAGCAGGTCCTTCACACGGCGGTTGAGGCCGCTGCCGCGCAACCCTTGCGCCATGAAGGTGCCACCGATTTCCAGCCCCTGCCGGTCAGGATTCACGGCCAGGAAGCTGGTGGTGCCGCGCACCGCGCCATCGACCAGCACGGCAAAGGCCATGCGGCCGGGCGTAGCCAGAGCGCCATCGAACAGCGGATCGAAGTTGGCGCCGGACATGTTGTACGGATAGACTTCCCACACCGGATCGGCGGGATCGCAGATAGCGCGCAGGCCTTCACGGTGTTCCTCGGCCAGAGGAACCACGGCAATCTGGCCACCCGGCCACGCGCCGTCATGCATCGGGGCGGCGAGCAGCGCGGCGTTGGCCGCGCTCACTCCTTGCCCTCGTCCTTGATGTCTCTGCGTACGCGCGATGTGTGCAGCAGCTTGTCGATGCGAAACGCCTCGTCAAAGCTCTCGTCAGCGCGGAATTGCAGCTTGGGGGCGAATTTAAGGCCCAGCCGGATGGCTACCTCGCGCTGGAAGAAGGCGGTGTGGACTTGCAGCGCCTTGACCACCTTGGCCTCGCTCCTGCCCAGCAGCGGCTTCACGTAGACCTTGGCCTGGCGCAGGTCAGGGGTCATGCGTACTTCGGTGACGCTGACGGTGGTGGCGCTGAGCAGATCATCATGCACCTCGCCGCGCGCCAGCAGTTCGGACAGGATGTGGCGCACCCGCTCACCCACCTTGAGCAGGCGAACCGACTGGTCTTCATTGGTGGCAGTAGGTTTGACCATCAGGCTTCCATCTTGTCCAATATGCGTTGCAGGCTGGTCATGTTGCGGGCCGTGCCGCGCGCGGCCATCTTGCGTTCGATGAAAGCGCTGGTCAGCCGCGAATTGCCCACGCCATCCACAAAATCGATATACAGGCAACGCGGCCCCAGCGCTATCCGCTCCGGCCCCCGCCCCTCATAGGCCGCCAGCATCACCGCAAACTGCGCGGGATCGGGCTCGCCCTCAAGGAACAGGGTGTGCACCTTGGCAGGCTCGCCATCCGCGCTGAACGGGTTGTCTTCAATCGCGCTGCGCACCTCGGCGGCATTGCGGACAGCGGCGAAGGTATCGAACCCGAAGCGATCCTTGACGATGTAGGCGAGCATTTCTGACAAGCCTTCGCTCGGCCGATCCTCATATGAAAACAGCACGTTGCCGCTGGCAACCACCGTTTCAACGTCCGCGATATCCTCGCGCCGCAAGGCTTCGCGCAGGTCCGCCATCGATAGGCGATTGCCGCCCACGTTCATGCTGGCGAAGAAGGCGACGTAGCGGGTCATGGCAGTCCTTGGCCCCTCCCGCGAACGGGAGGGGCGATAGGTTTAAAGCGTGCGTTCGCGCTCCTCGACCTCGAAGATTTCGAGCATGTCGCCCGCCTTGATGTCGTTGGTGTCGGCCAGCACGGTGCCGCATTCCATGCCCGCGCGGACTTCGTCCACGTCGTCCTTGAAGCGGCGCAACGAGGCCACGGTGGTGGCGGATACGATAACGTCGTCGCGGGTAAGACGGGCGTTGAGGCCCTTCTTGATGACGCCTTCCAGCACCAGCAGGCCCGCTGCCTTGTCGCGCTTGCCAGCCGGGAAAACCTGCTGGACGCGGGCGCGGCCGACCACGTGTTCGATCCGTTCCGGACCCCAGATGCCGGCCATTTCCTTGGCCACATCGGCGGTCAGGTGATAGATCACATCGTAGTACATCATCCGCGTCTTGAAGCGTTCCAGCTGCTGGCGCGCATTGGCGTTGGGACGCACGTTGAAGCCAATGATCGGCGCCTTGGAAGCCGCCGCCAGCGTCACGTCGCTCTCGGTGATGGCACCAACGCCCGCGTTCAGCACGCGCACCTTGATCTCGTCATTCGAGAGGCTGTGCAGCGCCGTGACAATCGCTTCGACCGAGCCCTGCACGTCCGCCTTGATGACCACGGGATACTCGATCACGTTGTTGGTCAGGCCGCTGAACAGGGTATCGAAGTTGGTCGGCGCCAGCGTGGTGCGCTTCTCGTTGGCCTTGGCCTGACGGAACGAAGCCACTTCGCGAGCGCGCTGCTCGTTCTCCACCACGGTCAGCACGTCGCCCGCCTGCGGTACACCGCCCAGGCCGAGGACCTCGACCGGGGTGGACGGACCGGCCAGCTTCACCTGCTTGCCATGATCGTCGATCAGCGCCCGCACGCGGCCGCTTTCACTTCCGACCACCAGCGTATCGCCCACCTTCAGCGTGCCGCGGTTAACCAGCACGGTGGCGACCGGGCCACGGCCCTTGTCGAGCTTGGCTTCGATCACGGTGGCTTCGGCCATCCGGTCCGGACGGGCCTTCAGTTCAAGCAGTTCGGCCTGCAGCAGGATCTTCTCGATCAGTTCGTCGAGACCCTTGCCGGTCTTGGCCGAGAGTTCCACGTCCTGCACGTCGCCCGACATGGCTTCCACCACCACTTCGTGCTCCAGCAGGCGCTCGCGCACCTTCTGCGCATTGGCTTCGGGCTTGTCGATCTTGTTGATCGCCACGATCATCGGCACGCCGGCCGCCTTGGTGTGGCGGATGGCTTCGATGGTCTGCGGCATGATGCCGTCATCCGCCGCCACCACCAGGATGACGATATCGGTGACATTGGCACCGCGCATGCGCATCTGGGTAAAGGCCGCGTGACCCGGGGTATCGAGGAAGGTGATCTTCTCCTTACCCTTGGTGGTGATCTGGTAGGCGCCGATGTGCTGGGTAATGCCGCCGGCCTCACCCTTCACCACATTGGCCCCGCGCAGGGCATCCAGCAGGCTGGTCTTGCCATGATCGACGTGGCCCATGATGGTCACCACAGGAGGACGCGGTACCAGCGTTTCCACCGGATCGAGATCCTCGTCATTGACGATGTCGACATCGCTTTCAGACACGCGCTGGATGTTGTGGCCGAATTCCTCGACCAGCAGCTCTGCCGTATCCTGATCGATGGTTTCGGTGATCGTCACCATCATGCCCATCTTGAACAGCGACTTGACCAGGTCGGCGCCCTTTTCGGCCATGCGGTTGGCCAGTTCCTGCACGGTGATCGCTTCGGGCACCACCACATCGCGAACCTGCTTTTCGCGGTTCTGCGACTGGCCTGAGAAGTGCGCGCGCTTTTCCTTTTCGCGGGCCCGCTTCAGCGCGGCGAGCGACCGGGCGCGGGCGCCCTCGTCATCGTTCAGCGCGCGGTTGACGGTCAGCTTGCCGCGACGGTTCTCGCGTTCGCTGCTGGGCACGGCCTTGCCGACACCCGGAACCTTGCGTTCCGGCTTTTTGGCTTCCTTTTCGGGACGGCGCACTTCGGGCCGTTCGACCGGGGTAAACCGGCGCGGCGCAGTTGTGCCATCGCTGGCAGGAGCAGGTGCTGCTTCTCCAGGCGCAGCCGTGGCGGCAACTTCGGGCGCAGCAGGCGCAACGGGCGCGGCCGCAGCAGTGGCAGGCGCAGCCTTGGGCGCAGCGGCCTCGGCCTCGCGGGTTTGCTCGGATGCTGCCTCGGCGCGGCGATTGTCCTCGGCGCGGCGCTTTTCCTCATCCAGCGCGCGGGCCTTGGCCTCTTCCTCGCGGCGGCGCGATTCCTCGCCCTGGCGCAGGCGATCTTCCTCGGCCTCGCGCTGCAGGCGGGCAACGCGTTCCTGCGGCGTCTCGTTCGACGGCGCAACCTTGCGCGGAGCGGGCGGCGGCGGAGGCGGGGGTGGCGGCGGAGGGGGTGGCGGGGCCGCGACCGGAGCGGCAACCTCTTCGGGCACGGCAGGCGCAGCCTCGCCCGGCTTGCGCAGGACGCGACGCTGCTTCACCTCGACCACCACCTTGTTGGTGCGGCCGTGGCTGAAGGTCTGCTGGACCTGGCCCGCATCGACCGAGCGCTTCAGCCCAAGGGGCTTGCGTTCGCGCTGCGGGGTTTCTTCGTTATCGCTCATACGCCTTCAACAGTCCTTCATTCGCTTTGCGCGTAGCCACGCGCGGGCAGTTCAATTCACATGCGCGGTGTCGTTTGCGGAAGAGTCCGCCACGTCATCGCCAAAATCTTCGGCCACTGGTTCGGCAGCAGGTTCGCCCGCTAATCCGAGAAATGCCTGCAATCTTTGCAGCGGCGCCAGCACCCGCTTGGCCGCGCCTGAGTCGGCCAGCGCCAGATGCACGACATTGTCGCGGCCCAATGCCACAGACAGGGCATCGCGGTCCAGTGGCAGGAACTCTCCAACAAGGCCAGAGCCTTCCTGATCCAGTCCCACGCGCCACGCCTGGTCCAGCTTGCGCGCGCCATCGGCACTGGCATCTGCTGCATGATAGAGCATCGCCACCTTGCCGCTGCGGGCTTCGTTAGCGATCCGGTCGGAACCCAGCATCAGCAGTCCGGCGCGCATTTCCAACCCCAGCCGATCGACCAGCGTGCGCACCAGCGCGCTTTCAGCCTTGTCAGCCAGATCATCGGGAATGGTCAGGTTGCCATCCTTGAAGGCGCGAGCGAGCGCGCCCTTCAGCTTGCCATTGGCCATCGCCGTGACAAGGTCTGCCTTGCTGACGCTGATCCACGCCCCCCGCCCCGGCGCGCGCGCCAGTGCATCGGGCAGGACCAGGCCTTCTGGCGAGATCGCCAGCCGCAGCATATCGTCCCGACCGGAGTGGTTACCGGTCAGCACGCAGCGCCGCTCGGGAGCATCGCTACTCCCGCCCCGCTTGCCGGATCTGTCGGAACCTAGCGGCTCATTGCGAGGAATCCGCATGGGCGGCCTCCTCTGCTGCCGGCTCGGCCGCCGGCTCTTCGTCGAACCAGTGCGCGCGCGCGGCCATGATGATCTCGTTGCCCTGTTCCTCGGACAGGCCATAGGTGCCCAGCACCCCGCCCTTGTCCTCGGCGCGGGCATTGCGCTTCAGCTGCGGCCCTTCCGGGTTGCGACGACGCGGTGCTTCACGCTTCTTGGCGATCAGTTCATCGGTGGCGAGGTCTGCCAGGTCGTCCAGCGTCTTGATGCCGGCCTTGCCCAGCGTCACCAGCATATCCTCGGTCAGGTGCGGGATTTCGGCCAGGGCATCCTCCACGCCCAGCGCACGGCGCTGTTCGCGATAGGCTTCTTCCTTGCGCTCCAGCGCTTCGGTGGCGCGGGTCTGCAGTTCCTCGGCCAGTTCTTCGTCGAAGCCTTCGATCCCGGCCAGTTCGGCCAATTCCACGTAAGCGACTTCTTCCAGCTCGGCGAAGCCTTCGGCCACCAGCAGCTGTGACAGCGTTTCATCGACGTCGAGCTCTTCCTCGAACATCTTGGAACGCTCGGCGAATTCGCGGGTGCGCTTTTCGCTGGCCTCTTCTTCAGTCAGGATGTCGATCTGGTGACCGGTCAGCTGGCTGGCCAGGCGCACGTTCTGGCCACGGCGGCCAATGGCGAGCGACAACTGGTCATCGGGCACGACCACTTCAATGCGGCCTTCGTCCTCGTCCAGCACCACGCGGCTGACGGTGGCGGGCTGCAGCGCGTTGACCACGAAAGTCGCGGTGTCTTCGCTCCAGGGGATGATGTCGATCTTCTCGCCCTGCAGTTCCTGCACGACGGCCTGCACGCGGCTGCCCTTCATGCCGACGCAGGCGCCGACCGGATCGATGGACGAATCGCGGCTGATCACGCCGATCTTGGCGCGGCTGCCCGGATCGCGGGCGGCGGCCTTGATCTCGATGATGTTGTCGTAGATTTCGGGCACTTCCTGCGCGAACAGCTTCTTCATGAAGTCCGGATGCGCGCGGCTGAGGAAAATCTGCGGGCCGCGGTTGTTGCGTTCCACCTTCATGATCAGCGCGCGGACGCGCTCACCGGTACGGGCGGCTTCGCGCGGGATCTGCTGTTCGCGCCGGATAACGCCTTCGGCGCGGCCCAGATTGACAATCACATGGCCAAATTCGACCGACTTGATCACGCCGGTGATCACTTCGCCAGCGCGGTCCTTGAATTCCTCGAACTGACGCTCGCGCTCGGCATCGCGGACCTTCTGGAAGATCACTTGCTTGGCGCTTTGCGCATCGATGCGGCCCAGGTCCACCGGGGGCAGCGGATCGACGATATAGTCACCCACCACGG
>JAZKFK010000084.1:0-2712 GCA_040386475.1 Pseudomonadota bacterium
TGTTGCTGGCGATCTGCACCTGGCGGCTGCGGGCCTTCAGGTAATGCCCGCCGCGCCCCTGCTCGAAGCGGCTGTTGGATACGCGCACCAGCCCCAGGTCGCCCGCGTAGATCGAATGCGCGCAGCCGCCCGGCCCTTCGCAGGTGCCCAGGCGGGTGAAAGTGGAATGATCGACCACCAGCATGCCCGAAGGATCGCCCGCCGTCAGGATGCCCTGCTGGCTATCGCGGAACCAGCTTTGCGCCACTGTCAGGTCGCCCATTTCCAGCCGGATGCCCGCGCCATTGTAATCGGCCACGCGCATGTTCTGGAACACCACGCCCGAGACTTCCGCCCCGCGCCCGCGCAGCACCAGCGCGGCCTTGCCCTCGCAGGTCACCGCATCAAACACCACCTGGCCGGGCTCGGTGGCGAGATAGGCGATGCGCCCCTGTGTCTGCACCGCGCACTGGCGGTAGGTGCCCGGCGCGATGGCGATGGTGCCGTCACCCTCGCCGATGGCATCGACGGCGGCTTGCAGGGTGCCGAACGCCCGCCCGGTCTCGACCACGGTGAACGAAGCGCCGCCGCCTTGCGCGAAGGCGGCAGCGGCGAGCGAAGCGGTGGCGAGAGCGCCAAAGGCAAGAGTGCGAAGTCTGGTCATGGCGCGCGGCCTAGCACGGTCCGGGTTAAGACTAGGCGAAGGCCAAAACTACGCGAAGAATGGGATCACCTCTTGGCCCATCAGTTCGGCTGACCGCCGCACCTGATCGACAGTCATCGCGCCAAAGGCCATCTGCGCCATGAAATAGGTAAACCCGCACAGCGCCTCCTCGCGGGCGATAAAGGCGCGCACCGTGGCGGGTGATCCGGCCACGCCGCCGCCCCTGGCCCCAAAGGCGTCCCAGTCTGCCGGGAAGCTGGCGACGAACGGGTTCGCGCCCCCGCGCGCTTCCCAAAGGTGCACGAAGCTGGCGCGCCAGCGGGCAAAGGCCGGGCGGGCAATGGCCGCTGCCTCCTCGTCTGAATCGGCCACCACCACGTGCCGCCCCACGCCCAGCAGCGGCATTTCCGCAGGCGGCCCGTCATAGGCCGCACGATAGCCAGCCAGCATGGCCCGCATCGCTTCACCGGTGGACAGGGTCACCATGTTGACCCGCTCGGCCGCGCACCGTTCCACCGAGGCGGGCGAATTGGTGCCGTACCACAGCGGCGGGTGCGGCTGCTGGATGGGGCGCTGCAACATCGGCACGTCATCGAAGTGGAAGAAGTGCCCGTGATGCGTCAGCCGCTCGCTGGTCAGGCCCTTCATCACCACGGCGAATGCCTCGGCAGTACGGTCCGCCTGCTCGTCCATCGGTACGCCATAGAAGCCCATCTCGATCGGCGAGATGCCCCGGCCATAGCCCAGCTCCAGCCGCCCGCCCGACAGCGCCTCCAACATGCCGATCTCCTCGATCAGCCGCAGCGGGTGGTACAGCGGCAGCAGGAACACCAGCGGGCCGAAGCGCAGCCGCGTGGTCCGCTGGCTGACAGCGGCGAGGAACACGGCGGGCGATGGCGCATGGCCCAGCGGCGTGCCGTGGTGTTCGGCCACGTGATAGGCGTGAAACCCGGCTTCATCATAAGCGGCCACCATGTCCAGTCGCGCCGCCATGTGTGCAGCGGGCGGCAGGCCGCTATCGTCCACATGGTCGAATATGCCGAACTTCATGCCCCTCCCCCTTGGCGCTTTTGCGCGCCTTGCGCTGGTGATTAGCACAGCGCGCGGCGGCCGCCAGCGGGAACGCTACTCGGCCTTTGGCGGACGCCCGCGCCGGGGCGGCTCACCTTGCGCGAGCCTGATCCCGCGCCGCTTCAGCGCCTCGCGCAGCAGCACCTCCATCTCGGCATTGACGGAACGCAGGTCCTGCGCTGCCATCCGCTCCACCACGTCGTACAGCGCGGGGTCGAGGCGCAGCGGAAAGCTCTTCTTGGATTGCGGTGGCACCGGTCAGCTCACTGGTAGAGGCTGCCCGCGTTGACCACCGGCTGCGTATCCCGCTCACCGCACAGCACCACCATCAGGTTGCTGACCATGGCCGCCTTGCGCTCGTCATCAAGGTCCACCACGCCCTTCTCGCGCAGCAGCGAGAGCGCCATGTCGACCATGCCCACGGCGCCTTCCACCAGCGTCTTGCGCGCGGCCACCACGGCCTCGGCCTGCTGGCGGCGCAGCATGGCCCCGGCGATTTCCTGCGCATAGGCCAGGTGCGTGAAACCGCACTCGTCCACCGAAATCCCCGCCATCTGCAGCCGCGCGATCAGTTCCTTGCGCAGTTCCACGCCCACTTCGTCATGGTTGCCGCGCAGGGTAATCTCGGCGTGGCTGAAATCGTCATAGGGATAGCGGCTGCCAATGGTGCGCACCGCCGCCTCGATCTGGACCATCACGAAGCTGCGATAATCGTCCACGTCGTACAGCGCCTGCGCGGTATCGACCACGCGCCACACCACTTGCGCCGCCATCTCGATCGGGTTGCCGCGCAGGTCGTTCACCTTGATCTTGTCGGACACCAGGTTGTTGGCGCGAACCGAGATCTTGGTCTTGCCCATCCACGGCCACACCCAGCGCAAGCCGGTGTTGCGATCGGTGCCGCGGTACGAGCCGAACAGCGTGATCGCGGCAGCCTGGTTGGGCTGGATCATGTAGAACCCGCTGGCCAGCACCAGCAGCGCCAGCAGGCTGACGAT
>JAZKFK010000085.1:0-4922 GCA_040386475.1 Pseudomonadota bacterium
TTTGCGTAAAGCCTTTGTGTGCATCGGGAATAACTCGATTTGTACCAAAATTGCGCATACCTGAGACAATTGCGCCGCTCTTGGTTTTTGTGACACCGATTGTCATCTACCGATGGGCAGGCGAGGGTAACGCACAAGGGTAATGAAGATGGTTGACCGTTTGTTGGCTGGTCTACGCAAAGGCATAATCGCGGCGGCAGCCTTGCTGTGCGCAATCACTTTGCCTGCTCAGGCAGAAGGGTTCGTAAATACCCGGGCAGGCTGGCTGGCGCTGACGCCGGAAGCCAAGGCAGCCTATGTCCAGGGCCTCAACGACAGCCTCAATTACTTCTTCGTCGATGATTCGCTGATCGAGGCGCTGGCCAAGCGCGGGCGCACCCGCTGCCTGATCGAACAGCGCGCCACCGCCGCCGGACTGGCCGCGCAAATGACAGCCGCTTACGAACAGCCGCAATTTTCCACTGCTTCGCCGGTCGCGGTCTATGTGCTCAAGATCGGCGAATTGTGCCGCCCTTACATCAACCGCGAGCGGCAGGAGTTCGGGCTCGCTCCGCAATGAGCGCGGCGGCGATCATTGCGAGACTAGGCCTGCAACCGCATCCTGAAGGGGGCTGGTATCGCGAATTGTGGCGCGGCGCCGCGGGAGACGATGGCAGGGCTGTCGCCACCTCGATCCACTTCCTGCTGGAAGCGGGCCAGACCTCGCACTGGTACCGCGTCGATGCTGCCGAAATCTGGCTGTGGCACGCTGGTGATCCGCTGCTGCTGCGCCGCGCGCCGGGCGATCAGGGCCCGGCAAGCGAGATCGTGCTGGGCGCTGATCTTGCTGCCGGACAACACTTGCAGCACGTAATTGCAGCCCACGAATGGCAAGCGGCCGAGCCCATCACCGATGGAACGCACGGCTATACGCTGGTGTCCTGCGTGGTTGCGCCGGGGTTCGATTTCGCCGGATTCACTCTTGCCCCGCCGGGCTGGCAACCGGGCCGGACATGACGCGCACCGTGCTGCGCTGGCTGCTCGCCGCACTCTACCTGGTGGCCGGTTGGTTCCACCTGAGCGCGCCCGGACCCTTTCTGGCGATCACCCCTGGCTGGGTGCCGGTGCCCGATCAGGTCATCTACTGGACAGGTATGGCCGAAGTGGCTGGCGCGCTGGCACTGGTCCAGCCGTTCGGGCCGCACTTGCGCAAGGCGGCAGGCTAGGGCCTGGCCGCCTATGCGCTGTGCGTATGGCCCGCCAATTTCAACCATATGTTGATCGACTTGGCCAAGCCGGACGGCGGTTTGGGCCTGGCCTATCACCTGCCCCGCCTGGCCGCGCAACCGCTGGTGATCTGGGCAGCACTGTGGACCGGCAAAATAACCGATTGGCCTTTCCGTCAGCCGACGGGATCGGCCTCGACCGAGTAGTTGATTGCCGCATTGCGGGTTTTCTGAAACTCGGGGACGGTCATGCCCTTCATCGCGGCGTAGACATCGATGTTGCCCAGCCCCACCACCGGAGCCAGCTTCTCCAGGTTGAAGAAGATCACGCCGTAGTGGATCATGCCGATCCAGTTCAGATCGCGGATCAGGATCTTCTCCTCCTCGGTAAGGGCGTACTCGGTCGCCAGCGCCTCGAAATCGTCCTTGAAGCGTGCGCGGAACTCTGGCCGCACGATGGAGTGCAGGAAATTGTTGATCCGCCACGCCTTGGCGCTGCGGGTGATGGTGAAGGGATAGGTCCCCTCCAGTTCCAGCGCGGGGGCAACATCGGCATAAATCCGCTCGCCATATGCAGCCTTCGTTTCGGGCGAGGGATCGGGTTCGGCATCTTCGAACACCATGCTGGCGATGCTGGTCATGCTGGGCAGGAAGAAGCTGCGGTGCAACTCGTTCACTTTGGGCGCCAGCGCGCCGCGCATCAGCAGCCACATGACGATCTCGGCACCTTCCATGCCGCCCAGCTTGACCAGTTCGCCCACCGGAATGTCGATCAGGCTGTGCGGATCGTTGGCCAGCCGATCCATGAATTCGTGGTCCCAGGCCACGTTGTTGAACCCGCACCGCTCACCATGAACCTGGTGCGACAGGCCGCCGGTGCCGGCAATCGCCACCTTGATATCTGCCGGATAGTTCTGGATCGCCCGACGCAGGCTGCGGCCGAAGTTCCAGAACCGCCTGGCCTTGGGGATCGGCAGTTCCAGCACGCCGCATTGCAGCGGCACGATCTTGCACGGCCAGCCCTCCTCCTCGCTGTGTGGCAGCAGCACGCTGAGCGGGCTGAACGCACCATGGTCCAGCCCCATGCCCTGCCAGTATGACAAGTCGAAATCATCGGCCACCATGCCGAAGGCCAGGTGCTGGGCGAAGTCCGGATCGCCCTTGATCGGTGGAATCCTGCGCGGCCCGCCACCTTCGTCGGCCGCAGCATATTCCTCGCCAATGCCGATGGCGAAATGGCTGTAATGCTGCATCCAGAAGCTGGTCATGTGATCGTTGTAGACATACACGATCACGTCCGGCTGCACGCGTGCCAGCCAGTCCTTCACCGGCTGGAATCCGTCGAAGATCGGCTTCCACACCGGATCGTCCTGCTTGCCCGCATCCTGCGCGAAAGCGATGGTGGGGGTGTGCGACACGGCGAACCCGCCGACGATCTGGGCCATAGCTGCTCTCTCCTGCGGGGCCGATGCGATTCGATCCCCTTGCGGATTTCTGGCTATGGCAGGCGGCGCAACCTATCCTTGCGCGCGGTCAAACCAGCGTGGCAGCAAAGTCGTGCAGGTATTGGCGATAGGGCACGGCCGAACCGATGCCCTGGCGGTTGATCGGCTGGCGCACCTGGCTGGTGCTGGCCGTGGTGACCACGCGCTGCGTCTGGTGCGGGGTGAACACCTGCGGTTCGGCGGCCAGTCCGCAATGGTCCAGAACGCGGCCGATCCATGAGGCGGGATCGCTGGCCAGCTGTTCATAAGGCATCACCAGCAGCCGATCGCCCAGCAGGTCCTGCCAGCGAGCCAGCAATTGCGCCTCCTGCCGGAAGTGCCAGGCGATATCCTTCAGGTCGTAAGTCCACGGCATGCTCAGCGGGAAAAAGGTGCGGAAGCACGACCAGGCACAATCGAGCGGGTCGCGCTGCACCCAGATTACCGGAGCGTCTGGCGCGACTGTCGCCGCCAGTCCCAGGAAGCGGCTGGTATTGAGCGACTTGTCCACCACCAGCCCGGCACCCGGAAAGCGCTGGCCCAGCAAGTGAGCCCATAAGTCGGCCAGTACTCCTGCATCGGCCTTACCAGCCTCCCGCGCCAGCAGCGGCAGCAGGCTCAGTTCGCCGCCACCCGCCACGGCGCTGTGGCTGGCGAGGATCTGCTCGACCAGCGTGGTGCCCGATCGTGGCAGGCCGGTAACAAACAGCGTGCGGTTGGGCCGCTCGCCTGCCGCCTGACCGGCTTCCACCAGACTGGCGCGGGTAAGCCCGGCCACGGCTGCCTCGGCATTGCGCGCATCGGTGGCGCGGTCGAACTGCTCGACCCCGCGCATGATTGCTGCCCCGTCGGCAAAACCGGCAAAGGCCCGGTCATGCTCGCCCCGCGCATGGAACAGGTTGCCCAGCGCATAGCGATAGGCCGCGCGCGGCACCGGCGCGGCACGATCGGCATGGGGCGCGGCCGCTAACATTCGCCCTGCCAGCGCGTCATCATTCGCCATGTCGCTGACCATGCCCAGCGATAGCCAGGCAAAGCCGTTGCCCGGCTCCAGCCGCGCCGCCTCGGCCAGTTCCGTGCGCGCCTCGTCTGCCAGCCCCAGGTGGAGCGCGCTGGTGCCAAGGCCGAAGGCGTGCGCGGCAGGGGTGGGAATGTGGCGCGGCACCAGCGCCATCTGCGCCCGCGCCTCCACCAAGCGGCCCGCGTTTTCCAGCACCGCCGCTTTCAGGCAATGCGCCAATGGCTCGCCGTTCGTGTGGGCCAGGTGGATATCGGCAATGTCGCAAGCCAGCACCACTTCGCCATGGCCAAGCGCGACCTGCGCCAGTTGCTGCCACTGCGGCCCAAGCGGGGCATTCAGCGCCACCAGTTCGTGCATGATGGCCACCTGCCGCGCACGGTCGCCCCGCGCCATGGCGGGAGACAACTGCTGGAGCAGGCGCAGGGCGGCAGCAATATCGCGCTGTCCGCTGGCTGGAGGCCGCGAAATGGGGGGCAAAGGGTCAGGTCACTATAGCTTGGATCGGGGGGGGTGATCCGCCAACCAGCTTGGCAGCAAGGCGGCGGGGTTCAAGCGCGGAAGTGTCGCGATTTGTAATGCAGGTCAAGTCGCCGTGCCGGCCAAGACAATCGCCTGCGCCCTTTTGTCGCAAATTGTATTGAATGCATGGTGGACTCGGGTCATACCACGTCGGGGATCACGGGACACAGGCCGCACGAACGGTCTGGCCCGCTCAGTGGGGAGGCTGGGTCGTCGCATGAAGGCTACAACAGGGCGCATCGCGCCGCTGCATATTCGCTCAACAGCTATCAAAGGCGCCGGCTCGTCGCTGCGCATCGTCGCGGGTGCGGGCATGGCGGCCTTCCCGCTCAATATCGCGGAACAGGCGCCGGCACCGGTGAAGCGCGGCGCCTGGCGCGAACGTGACTTGCGCCGAGCGCTGGCCGTAGCCCGCCGCGCACGGTTACGCGATTACCGCGTGGAGATAGCCCCGGATGGCACCATCAGCATCGTGGTCGGCAACCCATAGGCGCGCGAGGCAAGGAGATTACTTCTCCTTGCCCGCCACGCCATAATTGATCGCCGCGTTGCGCGTCTTCTGGAACTCGGGGACCGACAGGCCCTTCATCGCCGCGTAAATGTCGATGTTGCCGATGCCGGTCACTGCGCCCAGCTTTTCCAGCATGAAGAAGATCACCCCGTGGTGGATCATGCCGATCCAGTCACGGTTGC
>JAZKFK010000086.1:0-3773 GCA_040386475.1 Pseudomonadota bacterium
CGCCCGAAGTGCCGCATCACCTGGAGTTGCGCGGGGATGTCCGGCTGGACCTTGCTTTCCTGGCAGCTGCCTGATCCGCTGCCCCTCAGGCTGGCTTCAGGCAACCGTTCCCTCGTGCGAGACGGTGACCGTGATGCCCGGATGGGCGCCCCTGGTTTCAACCGTCGCATCAAGCTGTCCTGCCAATGCCTCTACAATGCCCGTGCCAAGGCCCGGCTTGGCCTTGTCCAATGAAGCCTCGGTTCCCACGCCGTTATCGCTGACCGAGAGAGACCAGTCCTCTCCGGTCGATTGGTAATCGACAGCGATGGCTCCCCCCCGCTCACCCGGGAAGGCGTGCTTCAGTGCATTGATCACCAGTTCGGTCACGATGAGCCCCAGGCTGACCGAGATATCAGCTCCAACCTTGCTGTCATCGGCCGAGACGGCAATTGAAAGCTTGTCTTGATCGTGGATCATCGAAGCGCCCAGGCTGGTGCACAAGTCGCTGAAATAGCTGCGCAGTTCCACATCGCCCAGTTGAGATGAGGTGAGATGTTGTTGCAGCTTGGCGATCGACATGACGCGGTGGTGCGCATCGTGCAGGTGGCCGCGCACTTCTTCCGATTGCACGCGGCGGGCGCTGAGCATCAGCACGCTGGCGATGATCTGCAGGCTGTTTGCCACGCGGTGCTGCAACTCTTGCAGCAGGACTGCCTTTTCACGCAGAAGGTCATCCTTCAGCTTGGCGGCCAGCCTCGCTTCGGTGACATCGGCGATCGTGACCAGCAGGCGCACCGCTCCGATTGTGCCATAGGCCAGCAACTGGGCATTGATCGTTACCCGGCGCTTGCTGCCGGCCGCATCCAGGTCCATCTCGTAAGCGGAAATTGTGGGGTGCCCGTTCGACGTTGCCATCAGCAAGGACTGCAATTGCGGACGGTTCCACTCCCCGTCACCCAGCGTCATCAGCGGTTGGCCAACGATAGCTTCGGGATCGAGCGCGAATGCCC
This sequence comes from Pseudomonadota bacterium, assembly GCA_040386475.1. Lineage (GTDB taxonomy): Bacteria > Pseudomonadota > Alphaproteobacteria > Sphingomonadales > Sphingomonadaceae > Alteraurantiacibacter. The sequence continues at coordinate 993 of JAZKFK010000086.1, forward strand.
GGCCGAATGAAACGCTGGCGGCAAGCACGGTGAAGTTCTCGTCCAGCAACAGGGCAGGGGCCGCCGACGACGACAGGATCGCCATCGCCAGATTGTGCGAGACATCAGGGTGCCAGGGATGCGTCATGCAAGAGGTCCCCTTCAAGGGGAAAGCCGGCGCGCCGAGCGGGGGTGCAGGGCTGGTCCGGGGAGCCAAGTCCCGCCGCTGGAGCGGTTAGGTGACTTGTCTTGCGGGCGTAGCAGCATTCCGCAGCAACAATGCATCAAATCGCTGCGCTAGTTTGCCGCCACCCGCACCGCCCGCACGATCACCACCGGCGTGGCCAGCATCTCGCCCTTCATCCAGCCTTCGCCCTTGTCCGGATCGCGCGGGGCTGCGTGGATCCGCTCGACCACTTCCATGCCGCCGATGACCTGGCCGAACACGGCATAGCCATCGTGGAATTGCGCATCTTCGTTGGCGGGATCGGCGTCCATGTTGGTCAGGTCCTGCACCATGATCGAAAAGTCCCCGGTGGCGCTGCCGGGTTCGTTGCGGGCCATGCTCAGAGCGCCGCGCACGTGGGAGAGGCCCGTCACGCTGGTCGGTTCGTGCGCGATGGGCGGCAGGATGCGGTCGGGATCGTACTGCGTGCCGCCCTGGATAATACCGTTGGGCTGGTCACCCCAGTCCAGCACCATGGCGCGATAGAACACGGTCCCGTCCAGCCGGTGCTGATCGACATAGCGCAGGAAGTTGCCGGCCGTGATCGGCGCCCGCTCCACTTCCAGCGCGACGAGGATGTTGCCCTCGGTGGTCTGCAATTCCACCTCCACCGTGCGCGGCGGGGCATCCTGCGCGCGAGTCGGCGCGGTCAGCGAAAAGAGCGCGGCAAGCGCAGCGGCGGTGGTGGCGATTCTTCCGGTCATGGCGGGATAGTGCCTGCTTTTCCCGCTGCGACAAGAGGGTGCGTGGCGGGAAGGCGGTTCACAAGACATTCAGTTCATCGACAGCAATGCACGGTTCGTCGCAACCATGAGAAGGAGAACTGCGATGTTCCGAACCCGAAATCCCGCTTCGCGCCTGTTCCTGACAGGCCTGATCGCGGTGCTGCTGATCGTCCCGCTGATGATGGTGTACTGGCTGGTCTACGACCGCGAGACGCAAAGCCAGACCGCCCAGCAAGCCATCACCGCCGGGTGGGGCGGCGCGCAAACCGTCACCGGCCCGCTGCTGGTGATCCCCTACACGCAGGAGGTCACCACCACCGAGACGGTGAACGGCGTCATCCAGAACCGCGTGACCCGCGAACGGCGCGAACTGTTCGTCTCACCCGCGCGGCAAAGCGTGGCCACCACCATCGATCCCGACCGCAAGGGCTACGCGATTTACGAAAGCGTGGTCTACGACAGCGCCATGTCCGGCACGGCGCGGTTTGACCTGCCGCAGGACTTGCCGCGCATGGGCATCGCGCCTGCCAGCTTGCGGCTGGACGAGGCCGAACTGCGCTTTGGCGTGGCCGATCCGCGCGGGTTGAAGGACGATGCGGTGGTGACCGTTGCGGGCGAGGCGCTGCGCCTGCAACCCGGCAATGGTCCGGCCGCCACCGCCGGGGCCGGGTTCTCCGCGCTGGTGACGTGGGACGGGGCCGCGCCGCTCGACGTGACGTGGCGTTATGGCCTGCGAGGCAGCCACTCGCTGTCGCTGGTGCCGCGCGGGGGCGAGACAGAGTGGCAGGTGTCGTCCGCCTGGCAGCATCCAGGGTTCACCGGCAGCTTCCTGCCTGACAGCCGCGAAACTGGTGCTGAGGGTTTCACCGCGACTTACGCGGGCATTACCAACCTGGCGCTGGGCCGCCCGCTGGTGGCGACTGGCGATGAAGCCACCACCGCGCCCGCCACCATCAGCCTGGTCGATCCGGTGGACCTGTACAGCCAGGTCGACCGGTCGGTGAAATACGGTTTCCTGTTCATCGGCTTCACCTTTGCCGCGTTCCTGATGTTCGATCTGGTCGGCGGGGCGCGCGTGGCGAGTGCCGAATACCTGCTGACCGGGGCAGGGCTGGTGCTGTTCTTCGTGCTGCTGCTGGCCTTTGCCGAGGTAGTCGGCTTTTCGCTGGCATACGTGATCGCGGCGGCGGCGATCATCGGCTTGCTGACGGCCTATAGCGCGGCGGTGCTGGGCACGTGGCGGCGAGCGGGCTTTATCGGTGCGCTGCTGGCGGGGCTTTATGCGCTGCTGTACGTGCTGCTGAACCTGGAGACCTACTCGCTGCTGATCGGCGCTGTGCTGCTGTTCGCGGCGCTGGCGGGCATCATGTACGCCACCCGCGCCATCGACTGGTCAGGGGCGCGCGCAAGCGAGGACGAAGCAGCGGCCTAGCGCCTGAACCGCAAGCGATCGGGGGTGAGCTGGTCCACCCGGCTTACCCCCATCAGCTTCATGCCGCGCTCGATCTCTGCTGCCAGCAGGCCCACCGCGCGGTCAACGCCCGGCTGGCCCGCTGCGGCCAAAGCATAAAGGTACAGCCGCCCGCCACTGACCGCCCTGGCCCCCAGCGCCAGCGCTTTCAGAACATGCGATCCGCGCCGCACGCCGCCATCCAGGATCACTTCCACCCGGTCACCCACCGCTTGCACGATCTCGTCCAGCTGGTCGAACGGGGCACGCCCGCCATCCAGCTGGCGGCCGCCGTGATTGGATACCATGATCGCATCCACCCCCATGTCCGCCGCGCGCCGCGCATCGCCCACCGACATGATGCCCTTGAGGCAGAACTTGCCGCCCCACTGGTTGCGCAA
>JAZKFK010000087.1:0-1633 GCA_040386475.1 Pseudomonadota bacterium
GGCCTGGAAGATCTTGGCGCGGGTGCGCTTGGCCAGGCCCAGCATGTTGATCGCGCCGTGCACGCTGGTCTTGGTGGTCTGCACCGGATCGTGCTGGTAATGCACCGGGCTGGCCGGACAGGCGAGATTGTAGATCTCGTCCACTTCCACATACAGCGGGAACGTGACGTCATGCCGCATCAGTTCGAAGCGGTTGTTATCCAGCAGGTGCGCCACGTTGGCGCGGCGCCCGGTGAAGAAATTGTCGACGCACAACACATCGTGCCCGGCTTCGATCAGCCGGTCGCACAAGTGGCTGCCCAGAAAGCCCGCACCACCGGTGACGAGGATACGCTTGCTGACAATCGACATGAATTTCCCTTGGTTTCAGCCACTCCGACCTGAGTGGCCGCCGTCTTAGGGTGCCGCGCAAAGGCTTGGCAAGCACCGAAATCAGGCGGGATGACCGCCCTCGGCATCCACCGTCCAGGTCTGCCCCTTGGCCAGCAGACGCGCCAGGCTGGTGTCCTTGCCGGCAGTGGCACGGGCGATCTCGTCAGCCACGGCGGCTTCATAGGTGGGCGCGGGATCATCATAGATCACGCCCAGCGCCATGGGGAACGGGCCGAACGGCATTTCCACCAGCAGGTGCGCCAGCATGCGGTTCTTGGCATTGTGGACCAGCACGCCGGCGGCCTGCCAGTCGCCATCTGCCACATCGACAACTTCCAGCGACAGGCTCTCAGGATTGAGCTTCAGGCCCCTGATCCCGCCGGTCTTTTCGCTGCCGAACAGCATCGGCGCGCCGTCTTCCAGCCACAGCTGGCGGTCGTCCGCGCCCTTGGGCTGGGCAAACGCGTCGAACACGTCCTTGTTGTAGACCACGCAGTTCTGGAAAATCTCGATGAAGGCTGCGCCCTGGTGGGCATGGGCAGCCTTCAGCACATCGGGCAGGTTCTTCGACACATCGAACCCGCGCGCCACGAACCGCGCGCCCGCACCCAGCGCAAAAGCGCAGGGGTTGGCCGGCCGGTCGACCGAGCCGAGCGGAGTGGACGGCGTGCGCGTGTCGATCCGGCTGGTCGGCGAGAACTGGCCCTTGGTCAGGCCGTAGATCTCGTTGTTGAACAGCATGATCTGCAGGTTCACGTTGCGGCGAAGCACGTGCATCAGGTGGTTGCCGCCGATGGACAGGCCATCGCCGTCACCCGTCACCAGCCACACGTCCAGCGCCGGGTTGGCCAGCTTGATGCCGGTGGCAAAGGCGGGCGCGCGGCCGTGGATGGTGTGGAAGCCGTAGCTCTCGATGTAATAGGGGAACCGGCTGGAGCAGCCGATACCGGAAACGAACACGGTGTTCGCCGGATCAGCGCCCAGCTGCGGCAGCGTGCGCTGGACCGCCTTGAGGATGGCATAGTCCCCGCACCCGGGGCACCAGCGCACCTCCTGATCGGTTTCCCAGTCCTTCAGGGTGGTGGTGATCGGGGTCATGTCATTCATCGATCGTCGCCTTGGTGCTGGGCAATTGCTGGTCGTTGGGCGGGACCATGCCGCCTTCGTTATTCGGGATGCCGTCGAAGAACTTGGCGATGGCCGCGTCCAGTTCAGCGATCTGGAACGGCTGGCCGCTGGTCTTGGTCAGGCTTTCGGCATC
>JAZKFK010000088.1:0-29546 GCA_040386475.1 Pseudomonadota bacterium
GCGGCAGGACATAGATCCCGGTCAGTGTCACCCCGCCGGGCAGGGACGCATCGGTCCGCAGCCCGGTGTAGCCATTGGTGCTGTTGCGATAATCATCCGCCGCGACCAGTCGGCGCGACCCCAGGTTGAGCGTGAACCGCCCGGCCTGCAGGCCCAGACTCGACCCCTCGCCTAAGGCATCGGCCAGGTCGCCCCCCACGTAGGCCTGCACCAGTTCGAAGGTGTTGACTTCGCCCGTACTCAGCGTGGTACCCGGCCTGGTCAGCCAGGCGCGGCTGTCATACAGTTCGGAGCCGATCCGGATCACTCCCGGATCATATTCGGCAAACAGCGTGGAGCGCAGGTCCAGCTGCTGTTCGCTTTGCCGAAAGCCCGCGCGCGGTTGGCCGTCGAGCACTTCGTAACGCAGGCGGGCAGAGGCGCGCAGGGTAAAATCTTCAGGATCGCCGATGGCGGCCTGCAACGGCGCGGGGGGTGGCGGGGCAGTCCGCTGGGCCAGCGCGGGGGTCGCGCTTGCGGCAAGGGCAAGAGTGCCTAAAATGGCGAAGCGAAGTCGTGTGTGCATGGCAGGCCGATCCCGGAACGATGGATTGTCCTGGCGTGGACGCCTCGGCCTGCCGCCCATCACAGATTCAATTCAGCGACGCAAGCCAGTCACCGATCATCGCCTGCCCGGCCGCAACCGCTATCGGGCCAAGCACATCGTGATCCGCGCGCAGGCGATCGGGGCACTGCCCCGCGGCGGCAATGTCCTGCGGCCATTCGCTGGTCCACACGTGAAACCGTTCGTCCAGCCCCATCTCGGCGTGGAACTGCAGGCCCAGCACGTTATTGCCCCGGCGAAAGGCCTGGTGATCATAACGGTCGCTTGACGCCAGCAGTTGCGCGCCATCGGGCAGGTCGAACGTGTCGCCGTGCCAGTGCAGCACCGGCACTCCCGCCAGGTGCCGCAGCGGAGCGGCACAAGGCGCATCGGTCACCGTCAGCGGATGGAAGCCCACTTCCTTGTGCGCGCCCGGATAGACCCTGGCCCCAAGCGCCGCCGCGATCATCTGCGCACCCAGGCACACACCCAGCGTGGGCCGGTCCAGTTCCAGTCGCAGCGCCAGGCGCCTCAGCTGGCAGCGGATCCACGGCAGGCGGTCCTGATCATAAACTGCCATCGGCCCGCCCATCATGATCAGCAGGTCAGGTTCGCGCAGATCAAGCGAGCCGAAAGCCGGGTCGGCCACGTCGATGCGATCAAGGTGATAGCCGGCCGCCTCCACCGGGGCGCGATAGCCCGCGATCCCTTCGTGCGGCACATGGCGGATGATCAGGGCGGTCTTCATCACTCAACCCTCACAGTCCCAGCCGCGACCAGAAGTCTTCGGCGCTGTTTGCCGGAGCCGCCGCAACTGCCCAGGTGCCGTCATTCCACGAAGGATGCGGCAACCGCGGAACGAAAGCCCTTTGGCGCGGCACTGGGGCAAAACTCTCACGTCGTGTGCGCATGCACGGTCTCCTGCACTGGGCACGAAACCTGCGTGGTCGCATCGGTCCGTGCGCTTTAGCCGTTGGTGTCGCGGAGCAAGCTGTCATCAATCAAAAGCCGCGGCCTCGGTGAGGCACCCCTTTCCTAAGCAATTCACTTGAGAACGCAAAAAAGGGTTGCTTGGCGCGGCTAAAGTTTGCGTTCCCTTGCCCATCGGCAAGCGAATTTGGGTCATTTGCTTGTGCCATTTGCTTCGTTTGGCCCGCACCCCTGCACGCCTACGCAAGCGCATGATCAAGCGGCCCCAGTGCCGACCGGAGTTTGCATGACCAGCCCGATTTCCGATTTCCTGGCCTATGTGCAGTACCGCCTGGGGGCCGAATTCGACCCCAGTGGGCTGGTCGTGCCCGACACCAGCTGGAGCGCGCGGCTGCAGGGATCGGAAACGCTGTGGATGGTGCTGGAAGGCACGCACGTGGTCACCATCATGCTGTTTGCCGGGACGATCCTGTTCGTCGACCTGCGCGTGCTGGGACTGGCCCTGCGCGATACGCCGGTCTCGCGCGTGTCCCAGGCAGTGTTGCCTTATACCGTGGCCGGGTTTGCCCTGATGGCCGTGACCGGTGCGGCGTTGTTCTTCGCCAACCCGCTGGAGTATTTTCACAGCTTCGTGTTCCGCCTGAAAGCGGTGTTCCTGCTGTTGGCCGCACTGAATATCTTTTATTTCCACTGGCGTGCCAGCGCCCGGCAGCATGATTGGGACGCTGCGGCCCGGACACCACTGCGGGTGCGTGCTTCTGCTGGCGCCTCGCTGGCGCTGTGGCTGCTGGTGATCGCAACCGGGCGCTATGCCGCTTATGACTGGTTTTCGTGCGATCAGGCGACCGGCTTCATCGCCCAGGTTTCGCAGTGCGATGACTACACCCGATCGCTGACGCGCGCAGAAGCGGAGCTGGCGCTGTGAGCGCGAGCATCAAGGACTGGCTCCCGTCCCTCGCCCAGGCAGTGGAAACGCTGGCGCAGCACCCGGCGATCGTGTCACTCAACCAGTCGCTTTGGCTGTTCTCGTTCATCGAGACGCTCCATCTGCTTTCGATGGCGGCGCTGGGCGGCGCGGTGCTGGTACTCAACCTGCGGCTGCTGGGCGCTGTCCTGCCCGCCTCCTCACCGCAGCAGGTGGAACGGGCCACGCGGCCATTCCTGATCGGCGGTATCGTAGGCACGGTAGCCACCGGCTTGATCATGACACTGGCGACCACGGTCAGCAGCCTGCCAAGCACGGCCTTTGCCGTGAAGATGCTGGCGCTGCTTTCCGCCATCGTGCTCAGTCTGGTGGTCAGCGGGCAATCGCGCCGTCAGGATCAGCGGCTGGCCGTTACGGCCCGCCTTGCTGCCCTGGTCGCTGCCGCCTTCTGGCTGGCAGGGCTGTTTTTGTTTGCCACCACCCGCAACTTGGGTGCCGGTTCATTGCTGGTGGCCAGTACCGGGTTCCTGCTGGTCGGAGCCTTGTTGCCGCACCGCCAACGCCTGTATCTGGCCATCGCCGGCGCGATCCTGCTGATCGGTCTGGGTGGCAGTTTCTTCCTGCCGGCGACGGCTGAGGGCGACGCACTGGTGGTGCGCTTCAGCCTCGTCACGGTGACCGCGGCTGCAGCCTGGGCGCTGTTCAATGTCTGGCGACAGGCCAAAACGGCTGCAACCTGGCCTGTTTCGCTGCTCCAGCTGGTCGCCTTCGCCTCAATCCTCTCGTGGCTGACCGTGGCGGCGGCGGGCCGGTGGATCGGTTTCAGCTGATCGGCCAGGCGGTATAGCACTGGATGCCATAAGCATCCCAATTCTGGGTCGTTCCGCTCTTTTTTGCCGCCCCCTATTGCCCGGTTTGTGAAAACAAATGAGGGCATCATGAATACCAGCCACCAGATAAAATTACGCCGCCTCAAGGCAGCGACATTGATCGGCACCGCCATTGCACTTGGCTTGACCTTTGCCTCGCCTGCACTGTCTCAGCAGCAGCCTGTCTCGACTGCCAACGCAGCAACCTCAATTCAAGTACTTGAGCGGGCACAGGTTGATGCTTTGCTGACAGCGCCGGATACAGTGGTTTTCATCGACTTGCGCCGTGCGGACGAGATCGCCGCATCGGGCAGCCTCCCGGTGTTCCTCAATATCCAGATCAGCGAGCTGGATCGCTTCCTGAACTTCATTCCGCGCGATCGCGGGATCGTCACCCTGTCCAATCACGGCGGGCGCGCGCAGCGGGGTGCAAGCTTGCTGGCCGAACGCGGTTATCGTGTGCTGGGCGCAGCAGGCGTGCTCGATTACCAGGAGCAGGGCGGCACGCTGTATGGCCGCCGCTTCGATACCCCCGCCATTCCCGGCGTGGTCACGGCAGGCACCCGCGTGGAAGTGGTGCGCGAAGGGTTTGCTGCCACCGAAGGCCCAGTCGCACTGGCCGATGGGGCTTTGGCCTTCACCGAAAACAGCGCCAATCGCGTGGTCCGCATCGGCAGCGATGGTGCAGTATCCACGCTTGTGGCTGAGGCAGGCGGCCCCAACGCCTTGGCAATCAGCCAGCAAGGTGCAATCATTGCGGTGCAGACGGCTTCGCCCGCAATCGCCGTTATCGCGCCTTCCACCCGTGTGTTGGCCTCCAGCTACAATGGTCGCCCATTTGGCCGGATCAATGATCTGGCCCTGGCGCAGACCGGCGATATCTATTTCACCGATCCCGGCGTCGTGCCGGTTTCACCTGCGGGGCAGCCGCGCATCCAGCCGGATACGGGCCTGTACCACCTTTCGTCGGATGGCACCGTAACGCTGGTTGCCAGTGACATTCGCCGCCCCAACGGCGTGGCCCTCAGCCCCAATGAACTGACGCTCTACGTGGCCGACTCCTGGGGCCGCCAGCTTATCGCCTACTCGGTTGCTACCGACGGTGGATTGTCCAACCGGCGCCCGTTTGCCTCGCTCGCCGGATTTGCCGAGCTGCCCGAAGGCCCCACCAGCGGCGCGGACGGGATCGTCGTGGATAGCGAGGGGCGCGTCTACGTCGCCACTCGCGCAGGGGTCGAGGTGTTCTCCGAGCGAGGTGAGGCGCTGGGCGTAATCGCCCTGCCCAAGCAGCCGCAGAACCTGGCCTTCGCCGGGCCGGAGCGCTCGCACCTCTATGTGGTCGGCCGCGGATCGGTGTTCCGCATCCCGACCTTGGCACGCGCCGTCAACCGGCCCGGCAAATAGCGGCGCGGCCAGCTGCCCACCCAACCGCCCGCTTCTCCACTCATTCGAACACGGAACTCAAAGTCATGAACCTCGTCCAATTGTCACCCCGCAACCGCCAGCGTCGCAGCGCCTGGTTGTGCGGCACCACCCTGATTGCCGGTGTAGCCGCCTTGCTGCCGGCCGCCGCACTGGCCCAGGAGTCCCCCACCTCTACCGAAGAAGCCACCGAACCGGTGGACGATACGATCATCGTCGTCACGGCCCGCAACCGCGAGGAGAACGTGCAAAGCGTGCCCATTCCGATCACCGTGATTGGCGGGGCCACCCTGACGCAGGAGCGGGTGTTCACGATCGCCGACCTGACGCAGCGTGCGCCGGGCCTGACCGCCACCACCCCCAACGCGCGGCGCACCGGTGTGTCCTTGCGCGGTATCGGCAAGACCAGTGGCAGCGACAATCTCGAGGCTGGCGTCGGCACCATCGTGGACGGCGTGTTCCTTGGCCACGTCGGCATGACCTATCAGGACTTCACCGACCTCGATCAGGTGGAAATCCTGCGCGGTCCGCAAGGCACGCTGCTGGGCAAGAACACCTCGATCGGCGTGATCCGCTACGCCACGCAGGCTCCCTCGTTCACGCCCGAAGGCACCTTCGAGATCGAGAGCGGCCTGACCCGACGCAGCCTGAAGGCGCGCGGTTCGTACTCCAATGCCCTGGTGGAAGACCTGCTGGCCTATCGCGCCTCGTTCTTCTTCGACAAGCAGGAAGGCGATATCCTCAACGTCAATCCGGCGCTGGGCCAGCGGTTCCACGAACGCAACCGCTGGGGTGGCCGCCTCCACTTGCTGCTGACGCCGAGCGACAACTTCTCGCTGCGCCTGAATGCTGACCGGGCGGAAACCAACGAGTTTTCCAACACCAAGCCGTTCATTGTCGATCCTACCACGCTGAATGACGGGTCGGTACGCGGCACGACATACAGCACCCGTCTGGCCCGCAGCTATTTTGGCGGCTACCAGCCGATCATCGGCTCCACGACCACGATTGACATGGGCCAGGCGGAACGGCTGCCGACGCGCAACCAGGGCGTTTCGCTGACCGCAGAGTGGGATCTGAACGGGGTCGAGATCACCTCGATCAGCGCCTATCGGCAGTTCCACTTCGACGCCAAGAACGACAGCGAGCAAACCCGCTTCGATATCGCGCGCGGCGGCACGCTGGTCGATTCCGAACAACTTTCGCAGGAGATCCGCCTGGCGGGCGATATCGGCGATACGCTGACCTACCAGGTGGGCGGGTACCTCTACCGGATCGATACCGAAAGCCTCAGCCGCAACCTGTTTGGCCGCGATGCCGGTGCGTTCTATGCCACCAATGCACAATACGCCGCGCTGAATACGCCAACCAACCTGCCGTTCCTGCAGCGCTCGCTGGAAGGCGTCTATTCGACCACGTTCGAGAACCCCGTGTCGGAAAGCCAGGCGCTGTTCGCGCAGGTTGACTGGGCGCTGACCGACCGGCTGACCCTTACCGGCGGCCTGCGGCACACCTGGGAACAGAAGGATTCGATCACCACCAAGGCGGCAACCTTCATCAACGGTTCGCCGCTGGGGTCCACGGGCAATGCCACGGCCGATGCCATCCGCAGCGCCCAGCTTGGCGCCAGCTATACCGACGTGGTGGGCGAGCCGATCCGCGATGGATCGTTTGCCTGGCTGGTCAATCCCAACTTCCAGGTGACCGATAACCTGCTGCTCTACGCCTCGGTCAGCGGCGGCGGCAAATCGGGCGCGGTAGCCTTCCTGAACAACGGTGCCCGCGCCAACATCCTGCCCGAGCGGACGCTGGATTTCGAGCTGGGGCTCAAAAGCCAGTCGTTCGACAACCGCCTGCGATTCAACGTCAATTTCTACCAGACCACGGTGAAGGACTACCAGAACGTCACCAGCTATGAAGATCCCACATCGGCCACCGGGTTCAGTTCGCGCCTGGGCAACATCCCGGAACTGCGCGCCCGCGGCGTGGAGTGGGAAGGCGCCTGGCAAGTGGCAGACCCGCTCTCCATCACCTTCGGCGGTGCCTATAACGACGCCAAGTATACCGACTGGTCGAATGCCACCTGCCCCCGGTCCTTCCCCACCTTGGTCCCGGTGTGCGACAACACCGGCAAGCGGATCGTCGGCGCGCCCAAGTGGAACGCCATCGTGGGATTCGATTTCGAACAGGAACTGGGCGACAGCGGATTCTTCCTGCGCGCCTTCGGGTCGCACACCTATCGGTCCGCCCACAATCTTGAGCAGCTGCTGTCACCGTTCGGCTTCCAGAAGGCCTACCACCTGACCGACGCCGGGATCGGCATCGCGACCGAGCTGGACGGGGTGGAAACCGAATTCAGCATCGTCGCCAAGAACCTGTTCGACACCCAGTACACCACCAGCGTCAACGACTTCAGCAACAACGCCCCGGTTGGTTACGACGGTATCGGCCCCCGCCGCTACATCGGCGCGCTGCTGCGCATCAACTTCTGAAGGAGAGAGCAGACATGACCACTAAACGCATCATCCTGGCTGTGGCCGCCACGGCGCTTTTCGCTGGCGCGGTGACCCTGGCCGTACCGTCCATCGCCCACCACGCCTTCGCTTCGGAGTTCGACAGCTCGCGCCCGATCGTGCTCAGCGGCACGATAACCCGCGCGCGCTTCGTCAATCCGCACAGCTGGGTCTACCTCGACGTGCGCGACAACGCCGGCAACATAACCAACTGGGGCTTCGAATTCGGCACCCCCAGTTCGCTGCGCAGCAATGGCCTGACGCGTGAGACGATCCAGGCGGGCACCCGCGTACGCATCGCCGGCTTCCGCGCCAAGAACGGCGGACCGTTCGGCTATTCGACCACGCTGGTGCTGACCGACGGTCGCAGCTTCTCAACCGGCAGCGCGCCCGATGCGCCCGCGCCGCGCATCAACTGAGCAGGAGACAGGTTTTGAAAACCCTTCCAGCCGCCTTTGGCGCGGCCTTGATGGTGCTGTTGCCCGCCGGTGCGCTGGCGCAAGGCCAGAGCCAGCCAGCGGCCACCCAGGTCAGCGCGGACATCCCGCGCCTGGCCAGTGGCAAGCCGGACTTTTCTGGCATCTGGCAAACGCTCAGCGAAGCCGACTATGACCTGGAGCCGCACGCCGGGCGGCGCGATGCCCCGCCAGGTGCGGGCGTGGTGCAAGGCGGCACCATCCCTTACCTGGCCGAGGCACTGACGCGGCGCCAGGAGAACTTCGCTGCACGGGCGGAAGACGATCCGCGCCTGCGCTGCTTTGTGCTGGGGGTGCCCCGCGGGGTCTATTACCCCGCCCCGTTCCAGGTGTTCCAGCGCGATAACGACCTGACGCTGGTCCACCAGTTCGGCAACCAGGTCCGTACGATCCACACCAACGGTTCTGACCACCCGGAGGAAACCAACCAGGAATTCTGGCTGGGCGATTCACGCGGCAGCTGGGAGGGCGACACGCTGGTGGTGGACGTGACCGACTTTGGCCCGGAAAACTGGCTGGACCGGTCGGGCAACTACCATTCGGAACAGCTCCACGTGGTGGAACGCTGGCGCTTCGTGGATGCCAACACCATCGCCTATTCGGCCACGCTGGAAGACCCGCAGGTCTACAGCCAGCCATGGACAATCGAGGTGCTGCTGCACCGCCGCCGCGATCCGGACCTGCGACTGATCGAGGACTACTGCTTCACCCTCCGATACGATGACTTCTATCCGCATAATGGAGAAAACTGATGGGCAAGCGCTTGACCGCATTGCTGTTGCTGACATCCGCTGTGGCTCTGCCGCCCGTTGTCCACGCGCAGAACTTTGCGCCTGCCAATGGCTGGAGCACCGAGGTTGCGGTGATCGCCGAGGGCAGCTGGAATGGGCAGCGCACGGCCGATGGGCAACCCGATATCGCCGGCTTCTGGTCGAACACGATCTCTAACCAGAGCAACTTCACCGATCCGCAGGCTGGTCCTCCCGGTGAGCCTTCGGACACCGCCAACCTGCCGCGCGACCAGCGGGCGCCCAGCCGCGTCTCCGATCCGGCGGATGGCCAGATACCCTACCTGCCGGCAGCGCGCGCCTTGCAGGAACGGTTCGCCGCCAATTTCGCCAATCCGGTGGAAGAACAGTATATCGAGCCGCTGGCGCGCTGTGCGCCGTCGGGCGTGCCCAAGTCGTTCTATTGGCACGGGTTCGAAATCCGCCAGTATTCCGGGCACGTGTTCCTGTGGTTCGATTCCGGTTGGCGGATCATCCGGCTGGACCAGAACGCCCGGCATCTGCCTGATACGGTGAAGCTGTGGAACGGCGATTCCATCGGGTACTGGGAAGGCAACACGCTGCATGTCAGCGTGCGCAACATCAACGGCAAGGCGCTGTTTGGCCGCTATGGCGATTTCATCAGCGAGAACGGCACGGTGGAAGAACGCTACGTGTTCCAGCCCGATGGATCGGGCTTCAACTACATCGCCACGTTTACCGACCCGACCGTCTATTCGCGTCCCTGGACCGCAACGGTGCCGGTGCGCCGCTATACCACTGCCGATGAGCCCGGCGGCTGGCACTTCGATGTCAGCCGGGTGAACCGCGCAGGGCCGGTGGAATACGAACACCTGGAGCGCATCTGCGTGGAGAACAACGGGCCTTTCGGCGGCGGCGCGGTTGGCGTGCCATCGAACGAGCCCCTGATCAGTCGGTAGGGCCAGAATCTCGATATGCCACAATCTCGCTAGGTTCGGGATCCCTCTCCCCCCGACCGAGTAGACTGAGGGCGGGATCGGCCAAAACCGATCCCGCCCTCCTTTTTCACGCAATTTGCAGGATCAGCCGAACTTGCTGGCCAGTACCGTGACCACTTGCTGGGCCGTTTCGGGCGACAGGGGGGCGCCATAGACGGTGATCATCTTGGTCACTGAATCGCGCCAGAACTGTTCGCCCTTCCCGCGCGGCTGGGTGACGATATAATCGAGCGAGTGGCAGGCCGAACAGTTGGCCACCACCACGGCGTTGTCCTGTCCAGACAGTTCCGGGGGGACAGCCCCGCTCGGCAAAGTGATGCCGGCGCTCTGCGCTGCTGCTCCGCCAGCGGCCAGCAGGCCGGCCAGCGCCAGCGCGATCTTCGCGATTGTCATGCGACCTCCAGTCTCACGGTTTCCACCACGTTGCGCATATAGCCCGATGGTTGCCATTGCGGAGTGAACGGCTGGGTGGCGCCTTCACGGTTGACCGCCCGCACCAGCAGGCTGTGCGATCCCCGGCCCAGTTCCAGGCCCAGCCGCCATTCGCGGAACGAGAAGCGGCCGATATCCTCGCCCAGCCGCGTACCCAGCCAGGTGTTGCCGCCGTCTGGCGATACGAGCACCTGGGCAATGCCGTTGCCGCCATCAAAGGCGATGCCGCGCAATTCCACCAGCCCTGCGCGCACCTGCGCGCCATTGGAATGACTGGTGAGGAACGAGCGCACATTCATGGTGCCGATCGGGCGCGTGGTCTGCGGGCGCATGCCCGGCTCGACACAGGCGCAGGCGTTGTCGGGAATGCGGTAGGCGGTCTTCATCCAGTAGCCGTCGTAAGCGGCGTCCAGCACGGTGATCTCCGCCAGGTGCTTGGTCCAGTACGTGCCGTAGTATCCGGGCACCACCAGCCGCAGCGGATAGCCGTTCAGGAACGGCAGGTCCTCGCCGTTCATGGCATAGGCCACCAGCACTTCGTCCTGCCGGGCATGGTCGATGTCCAGCGCCTTGATCACCTGCGGGATCTGCGTCATGGCCGGGCGGTCCAGCCCGCTGAAGGTCACTTCGCGCGCCCCTGCCAGCAGGCCCGCCCGGTCAAGTAGCGCGCGCAGCGGCACGCCGGTCCAGCGGGCATTGCCCATCGCGCCATTGCCCCATTGCCCGCCGCTGACACGCGGTTCGAAAAAGCCCCTGCTGTTGCCCGAACACTGGTTGACGGCCACGATCTCGGTGACCGGGAAACCGCTTTTCAACTCGGCCAGGCTGATCTGCAGCGGCCGTTCCACGTGCCCGCCAACAGCCAGGCGGAAGGCCTGCGTATCCAGCGAGGTGGGCAGCAATGGCTGGCTGGACCGCACGAAGAAGGCATCGTTGGGCGTCAGCAACCCTTCATTGAACACCGCGAACGGCGTTTCCAGTTGCGGCGGTCGGGTGGTGAGGCCAATCAGCGGACGCTTGCCGGGCATGGTCACCAACGGCCGCGCGCCATTGGCGAACGGGTGCGAATACGTGCCTTCCTTGGCCAGTACCGGGCCCGCCAACAGGCTGGCACCAGCGCCCGCCAGAAAGTGCCTTCTGCCGATCACAGTCACGCTGCTTCCTTTCCGGTAATCTCGAACAGCGGCCCAGCTTGTGCCGGGCGCAAATCCTGCCTTTGATCGAATGACAGCACTGGGCCTGCCACCGGCCCTTCCCCACCCGTGCGCGCCAGCTTGCGGAGGCTGCGCTCGTCCAGATGCGGGGCCACGGCCTCGATCATCCGATAGGTGTAATTTCGCAGCAGCGCGTTGGCTGGAAAAGCCACCTTGGTGCTGGAAGACGGGAACAGGCGGCGCGACGGTGCCAGCGCCACGAGTGTCGGATCGGCCCGCTGATCGACCGCCATCTGCGCCACGATACCGATGCCCAGGCCCAGCCGGACATAGGTCTTGATCACATCGGCATCGACCGCGGTGAGCCGGATATCGGGTTCCAGCCCTGCGGCCTCGAATGCGCCGTTGATCTTTGATCGGCCGGTATAATCGGCGCTGTAAGTCACGATAGGATAGGCCGCGATATCGGCCAGTGAGAGGTCTGGTTTGCTCGCCAGCGGGTGGCCGGGTGGAACCACCACCACATGATCCCAGGTGAAGCACGGATAGGTCCGCAGGCCGGGGTGATCATCCAGCGCCTCGGTCGCAATGCCAATGTCGGCCTCGCCCTGCAGCAGCGCCTGGACAATCTCGGCGGGTGAACTTTGCCGCAGTTCCACCCGCACATCGGGGAACTGTTCAACGAAACGCAGCAGCAGTTGCGGCAGGACATAACTTGCCTGGTTATGCGTGGTGGCGATCACCAGCTGGCCGCGATCGGCATCGGCAAACTGTTCGGACAGCTTGCGCAGGTTGTCGGCTTCCTGCAGCAACCGCTCGATCACCGAGACGACCGCGCGCCCCGCCTCGGTCACTCCAGTCAGTCGCTTGCCTCGGCGCACGAAGATCTCCAGCTGCAGCTGGGCCTCCAGTTCCTTGATCTGCTTGCTGACACCCGATTGCGAGGTGAACAGCTGGCTGGCCACCTTGGTCAGGTTCAGGTCGTTCTGCACGGCGGCGCGCACATAGCGCAATTGCTGGAAATTCATGGGATGCGGACTCGCGAATGCCCGGCGCAGGCTGGCTGCGCCGCTTACTGTTGCATGATGGGAAGCTGCACGCCGGTCGCACACCCGATAAGACGGACCGAAGAGTGACACGGACCTTTGCGGTGGGCCAGGGTAGGTGCGGTCGGCGTGCAGCCGGTCCCGCTTAGGGCGTCTTGGTCATGTGCATCGTATCACCTCGCGTTTGAGGGGATCACGATGCCGAGCGTGGCCGCCTGGGCATCGCGCGCTTTAGCCGTTGGTATCGCGGAGCAAGCTGCATCCCTGTCAAAAGCCGCGGATCCGATTGGGACATGAGCCGGATCAAACTCTATCTCGACTTATTTAGTTGAGAATGGCTTGTCAACAAATTTGGCCCTGTTTCCTGGCAACTCGCAGAAGAGCAAGGGCCGCGGTTCCTGTCTGAGGCGGCGAAATCTAGATGCCCAAGTCCTTCGCCGTCGGCCTTTCGGCAGTGAGCGGACCGTCAGCTTGGGACATTTCCAGCTCGCGAAGCTGACTGCCAGCTAACGACCCCAATTCGGACGTTTGGTCAGCGCCATATCACTGCCCAAGGTGGAGCTTGAGCTGATTTCTCATCGCGGAGATCGCGCATCTGAAGCCCTGCGAACCACAGTTAAATTGCGACGGTAGATGCTTGTTCAAGGATTTGCCTTTGTCATTTCGATGGCTGACGGCATGATGTCTACACGTCTGAATGAAATGGCAATTGTAGGCGTTGAGGGGTTCTATGCAAAAATCCGCTTTCTTGGTCGTAGCGTCGATCTTTGTCGCTGCACCGCCTGCCTTGGCTACCGACGATCAGGTGCTGCGCGCGCCAGCGCCTGATTGGGTAAGTACCTCTGAATTGCTTCCCGTTCCGGCAGACGCTGCGGGGCTTGTTTTCGTAAGACGAAGCGATTTTCTGGTTCACCTCGATGAGCAAGGACAATCCAATTTCGTCGGCTATCGAATCAAGATCCTCCATCCTAACGCCTTGCAGCTGGGCAATCTGTCAATCGCCTGGACGCCGTCAGCGGGCGCACCAACGGTGCATGTCATCAGAGTGCATCGCGCAGGCACAGTGATCGACGTACTCGAGAATGCGTCGTTCGAAATATTGCGGCGTGAAGACCAGCTTGAGGCAGCCAGCCTTGACGGCATCTTGACCGCCGTACTGCGCGTGCCCGACTTACGCGTCGGAGACGAACTCGAGGTAGGACTGACGGTCCGAGCGAGCGATCCGACCTTACAGGAAACGGTTTCGGGGATACTTCTGCTAGCACCAGAACCGCAACCAGGCCGTTTCACGCTTGGGCTCAGCTGGGATGATGGCCAACGACCAAATGTACAACTGACGCCTGACATCACAGATGTCGCCGAACGAACCGACCAATCCATTCGATTGAGCTTCGACAACCCTTCACCACTCGCCCCTCCAAACGACGCGCCACCTCGCTATCAATGGCAGCGCTTGCTCGAGTACAGCGATTTTGCAGACTGGCCCGCTATTTCAGCGCGGTTCTATCCGCTTTATCTTCGAGCGGCGGAGTTGGGATCCGACTCCCCACTGCGGGAAGAAGCGCGTCAAATCGCTGCGGCCCATACCGATCCGCTTGACCGAGCACGAGCCGCACTTACCCTTGTCCAACAGCAAGTACGCTACATCTACGTTGGCCTCGAAAGCGGGAATCTGACGCCTGCGACAGCCGACGAGACGTGGCAGCGCCGATATGGCGATTGCAAGGGCAAGACCACGTTGCTGCTCGCATTGCTCAATGAACTGGGGATCGAGGCCGAGGCGGTGTTGGTCAATAATACCGGCGTTGATGACGGGTTTGAGCAGCGGCTTCCCAACGCCGGACTATTTAATCATGTGCTGGTTCGAGTGAAGTTTGGTGGCCGAGATTTTTGGATGGACGGGACTCTGCCGGCGGTGGCCGAGCCAAGCGAGGCACCGATCATACCTTATGGTTGGGTGTTGCCTCTCACGCATCAAGGCAGCACCCTTCAGCACTTGGAGTGGCAGCCTTACGATCGTCCCATGGAAGTAAATCTGTTCGAGATCGACGCCAGGGCAGGCTTCGACCAGCCGGCTCGTATCACCTCAACCCGGATAATTCGCGGGATCAATGGGCTGGCCCAGCAAGTCGAACTCTCTGCGCTTACAGAACAGCAGTTGCTCAACGGAATGCGTCAGCAGGCCACTGGCGACACCTGGCAGACGATCGATGCTGTTCAATGGCACTATGATGTCGAGGCGCAGGCGAGCGTGCTCACCATCAGCGGGACGGGCGCGGTCGATTGGGATGACGAAAGCGACGGCTCGAAATCGCTGACGCTCGCGGGTGGTGGCTTCAATCCGCCACAAAGGCGTGTACGCCCGTCCGAGCAGAACCAGGCGGTACCTTATTTCAACCAGTCAGAGTTCAGTTGCCACGTCACGACAGTGCGCCTGCCCGAAGAAACACGCCCCACCCAATGGACCTTCAACACCGCCTTCGACGTGCGCATGTTCGGCGCTAACTACTACCGGGCGTTCGAAAAGCGTGATGGCGCGATGCGAATGGTTCGGGGGCGACGTATCGAGCAGCGCGAGATAAGTGCGGAAGATGCCGCCCGGGACAATGCGAGGCTTGGTAGTTTTGACAACTCGATGGCGCGCATCGAATTTGACCCAGCCCGCGAGAGCCTGGTCAGCCGCTCTCCTACAGCCCGCGTGCCGGCAACTTACGAGATAGACTGGACCGCTGACAACGTTCCCTGCCTTGCCCCTGCTGCGGCTACCAACTGACCATGGCCGTTCTTGGAGTTTCGTTGTAAAGCTTGGCATGGCGGAGTTAGCTAAGTCTGCAATCCTTTCTAGATGCACTAATAATGCAAGACCGGCCTGGGTCTTTTGTCGCCTCAAAGCAGACCGTCAGCTAACGACTCATTGCGGACATTGAGTAGTCGTGAGACGCTTTATTGATGAAACTGATATTTTTCATAATCCAGTGCGCTCTACTCTTTGGGTGTATGGCTCAGACGCAGACAAATTCCCTGGCATCGAGTTCAGCCCAGCCAGCCAGGGCAGCACCTCCCGCTGGCGACCCCAATGCGGCCATAAATGTTGGCAGCATGATTAAAACAATCATTGATGCTTGCCCCGGCAAACAAGACGAGATCGGATGGCAAATCGTTGGAGAACGCCTCGTTGAGCTTTCCGTCGGCTTGCTCGTCGAAGGAAGTCGTATCGATTGCGTCACGCACGGCTTGCAACAGGAGGGGATCCGTTTCGTCTTTGCGGACGGACGGAAGGTTTGATCGGCTCGGGAGTGTCAGCTTTCCACCCTCATTGCGGACATCTGGGATGGTAATGCAACCTGTCTAAACTCAGACAGGAGAATCTTATTCAATTTCAGAACGTCCAAGGCGAACCAAGCGCCTTGGAAGATCGGCTTGGTTCATCGAACAAGGCGTTGGCTAACGCTTGGGATCTGTATGCAATCCAAAACGCGTGCTGGCGCGTATTCTTGGTCCTTTGTGTCGAAGATGATCGAGATGCTGGCGCACAGCATTACGATGCCGGAAAAACCAAATAGGCTTCCAGAGAATGTCCATTGCGGCGCGCTCCCCCCCTTATTTTTTGCGACCGTTTTCGGCTTGGCAAGGAAAGTTGCACTTTCGTCATGCTCTGTCGAGGCAATTCATACCGAGTTCCCCCTGAATTGGCGCCGCGTGCCGCATGCTGCTGAAAAGATGCGTTCTTCGAGATCGTGGCGAAGCTCAGCAGTTCTCGTTGGGAAAGTGGCAAGCGAGCAGAGATCAAGCGATCCTAAAAGTCCGCTGTCCCCCCTCATTGCTGACATTCAATCTCACTTACCTGGTAGACCGCTCGCCACAGGCGAGACATCTCTCCATTTGGGACAGCCGTTCCTCGACGTTCCGCAGTGACAGCGGAAAGCGGACGGACATCATCCCCATTGGGCGGATCACTTCGGGTGACGAGCTAAAGTAGCGGAACGGACTGGCTGGTTTGCGAGGCCGGGGCATGCTGCGCCCCACCCTCGCCCGCTCAGAACGCTAGCGGTGCATTTATTCTGACAGAGCCCGCGTGTGAATGGCACCCTGTTCCCCAAGGGACGGAGCGTTTTGCGGTGGAGGTTCGAGAAGGCTAACAGCGCCAGAGCATTTTTCGATCCGCAGCACCACCTTCTGCTCTCTAAGAACCAGCCAATAGCCAGTATCGCGCAAATCGTGATCGGCGCTCAAGTCTAGATGAGAGACTTGTAAGACGCTGCTGGCAAGGGCAACCGCTGCTCCTTTATCATCCACCTGCGGGGCGGCATTATTGTCACAGGCCGGTGCGATCACCAGCTGCACTCCGAATTGCGCCCGCACCGTATTGGCGCTGACTGGGGTCGCTGCTCCCAGTAGTCCATGGACGACGACAGCCGCCACACAATGGCCCCAACCCAGAACCGATTTGAGCCCCATCGCAGCCATCGCAGAGGCGTGTCTGGAGCGTATCCAAACCAGCCTTAGCCTCAGATCGGACCCGTATGATTGCACTGGGAGAAATGCAGACAATCCCGCTGCCGGAATGCAACGGCTTACGGCGTCAATAGAGTCAAACCCACACATCTCTGTGCTCATGTCTAGGCCTCCCACTAATCACGCTAAAATCGACAGATTAACAATCTCCTAGTGAATCGTCGTAGGCACCGGTCTTCGCAAGCCCGTGGGTCCGCGTTGGCCGCCCGGCTCTTTCAGTTCCCTTCCGACCAAATGCCCCGCGCGCATTCGGAGCCGGGAAAGTTAGCGCGGCGTTGCCACGCCCTAACAGGCCATTGCGGCGTTCGATCCCGGCGCCATCACGGAACTGTTCGGTTGCCATTCCATCACCAACGTAGGTGATGTGCGCACACAGGCCGGGCCGAGTGTCGGGAGGGGTGGAGAAGGATTAGCTAAGATTGGCAATGGCTTGTTGATATTGGTGTCGCCATTGGCAATTACTGGAGGCGCTTTCGCGGCAGGCGCTGCTGCCAAGAGGCGTCCTTAGGCACGTCCGCTAACCACCCTCATTTCGATCGCTCGACCGGCATCGCATAGAGCCCGAAAGCAGCCTGTGAGCTAACGACCCCATTGGGGACATTGGACGCAGCGCTGCCACCCGTATTTTAGGTCAAGGCGACATTTGACATAAACGTCTCCAAACTTCCTGCAATTGCAGTCCAGGCTGGGCTTGCGGCAAGCAACGGTCGACCTAAATGGACTAGAACGATGAGCGCACCTCCGGCGATGGTCGCGTGATGGATGGAACCAAGCCGCCTCCGATCGTGCCAAGCTAGCGCCCCAACGACGAACAAATCAAATATCAGATGAGGGATGGCCACAAACATCAGAGGCGGTGGAACCAGCATGCCTGGGCGTTGCAGATCCAAGTTTCCGCCGCTGGATATAAGCAGTGCCAATCGTCCAGAACTGGCTTGCATGATTGACAACGTGGCGAGCGTCATAAGACGGGAATGCGCCAGCCGGTCTCGCCTCATCCAGACCGCTGCTGCAAATAGGACCGTGAACATTGCTGCGCCTGTGAAGGCAATCACACTGATCGTTTGGCCTTCGGTGCCCACGCCCCTCTCGCGCCAACCAGCGATACTACTGCCGATGGCTGCCAATCCTGTGAGCACCATTGCTGTGGCAAGGGAAATACTTGCAAGCCCAAGGCCACGGTGCAGAGCAAGTTTGCGGGCGGAAGTCAGAGCCTGCATTATAAACAGGACCGGCCACGCAAGAAAGAGAATGCCATGAAGATGGAGGAGAGGAGGGCCGATGAACCTACCGCTTGAGACTGGTAAAAGGTAAGTCGTCGAGAACGCGACTAGGGTGAGTGCGCCCATCGCGACAGCGATGCCCACAAAGAAGGCCGTTTCGCTGCGATCTGGTTTGCCGCGGTGTGAGGACGGAGGTCGAACCGGATTGTTAGCAGTCGCCATTCACGCCCCCCATCCTGGCGGGGTGACGGCGTGGGGTTCTGGCTCGTAACGAAGCCTGAATCTTGCGTCCGATCGCCGCAGGTCTTGGCTCACCAATCCGACTCAGTCTCAGAAGCCAGTGACGTTCTAACACACACTAGACATTTCCTGAGACTCATTCGAGTAGTCCAGGGAGCCCTATTGGCACCTGAAAATATGTTGACTGTAAACGTCTGCTAACCACCCTCCTTTCGGGCATCCGGTCCGAGGGAGCGAACGCCTGGAAGCGGCCTTGTTGCCAACGATCCCATTGCGGATATTTCAGTCTATCACCAAGTTCGTCTTGTGAAAGATCGATACGAACCTTCCTCTGATTTTCTGAAGGCGGTGATTGCCAATGAGCCCCCCCTTTGCGGCAGTGATTTTGCCGAAGCCAATCTCCAACGTCTGATCCAGTTGACATGCGATGCAGATACATCGAACCGGGATTGGGCAACCATGCTGCTGGCGCAACAACAAGCCGATTCACCCGATGTGAGAGCGGCGCTAATGTTGGCAGCCAGTGACGAAGATGAAGCCGTCCGGGCCGAAGCGATTTTAGGTTTAGCCCAACGAGACAAAGCCGCCGCGCTTCCGTTTCTGAGAGCGGAGTTGGCCGGTGAGACGGCGTGCATGGGCCTATTCGAAGCGGCTGCTCTCGTTGCCGACCCTTCCATGGTGCCTCTATTGCTTGATTGGGCTGATGCAACAGACGACAAGATCTTGATCAATTGGGTCCATGCGGCTTTGGATGCGTGTCGATCGGGAAACGGATAAAGGAGCAGCTTTCCACCCTCATTTCGGTCGCGCGGCCGACATCGACTGGAGCTCGAAAGCGGTCTGTCAGCAAACGACCCCAAAGCAGCCGTTCCGATGAGTTGAAATAGCGGAACGAGCTGGCTGGTTTGCGAAGTCTGGGCATCCATAAGACCTACCCGGGGTTCTGCCATTTCTTCAGCGGTGCTTTTGCTTTGACAGGACCACGCGCCCGCTTTGCAAGGAAATGGTAACCGAGCCGGCGCTATCTTGCTGCTATGAGCCAGGCCATCCCCGTCTTTGTCGTTTCGCTGCCCGAAGCGACCGCGCGCCGCGAGCTGATTGCCCGCCACCATAAGCAGCTGGGGGTTGCCTATACGGTCATCGACGGGATCTACGGGCGCAACCTGAGTGAGGCCGACCTGCAGACCGCCGTAGCCCCCGGCGTAAAGCTGACGCCAAGCGAGATCGGCTGCCACCTAAGCCATGCCAAGGCATGGGCCGCAATAATAGCCGTCGGCGCTCCTTGCGGCGTGGTGTTGGAGGACGACGGCCTAATCGCGCACGGCTTCGCGCCGCTGATCCAGCGGGGCCTGCCGACCGAGGGCTTTGATTACCTATTCCTCGACGTCGACGCGCACAACGAGCTTGGCCTGGTGGCATGGGATCGCAACGACTGCCTCAAGCTCGGTCACGGCTTTCGGGCCTATCGCCTGTCCGATGGGGGCGAAGGAGCGCACGCTTATATCATCACCGCGCAGGAAGCGCAGCGGCGCCTGGACCAAGCCATGCCGATGCTGGGTCAAGCGGATATCTATCATGCCTTGCCCTATCGCCCGCGCCTTCGCGCGCTAGTCCGTCCGAAAGGTGCCTGGGTCGCGCCGACGAGCCTAGTATCGTCGATCAACGCGCGGGCTGAGAAAGTGGAGCGCGTGCCGCTGAAAGTGCTCAGGCGCTGGGCGTTGTTCTACGACGTGCTCGACTGGCTGCGCGGTGATTTGCGGCGCAAACAGGCGATCATTGACGCCATGGTGGCCCAAGGGAAGCTGCTCCCCGGCCACGACTGGCGCGCTATGCCGAGTGGGCGGAGAATGCTGTTCGAGTCATCTTAAGCTTAGGCCATGTTGCTAAAGATTTTGGCCAGAGGCACTGAAGATGCCTACGATCGGCCGCTCTGAACGCTAGCGCGGTGCATTTGCTCTGAAAGATCCATGCAAACTAGTAAGCAACTCCTGCTTCAAGCAGCGATCCCGCCTCGCTAAAATGAGAATCGGTGGACGACCTTGTCTTCGCCTTCGTGGTAGAAAGTCGCGGATGCGATCTACCACGCCCATGATCCACGGATTGGCGAGGATAGCCAAGCTTTCCAGGTGTTCGGGCAGCGGGACATAGCCGGTGCGCATGGCGATGCCGGTGGCCAGCACCACCAGGTACATCCGCCAGCCCGACAGCAGGCTGACGCTGGTGGCGATGCCGAGGATCTCGACAATGCCCAGGGTTGCGGGTGCATCCATCGGGGGCATCATACGCGCGGCGGCAGCAGTGTCGAGTGCGGTGCCTATTCCGCCGGTTGCAGCACCTCGGGCCGCCGCGCCCAGGCCTTCGCTTGCGGAGCCTCGGTCCGTTTCACATAGGACCACAGAGCGCATTGCAGGCCCACCAGCATGAACAGGAACGGCTGGTAGGCAATGCCCACAAAGGCCGCGCCCACCAGATACACCACGTGCGCTTGCTGCAGGGCGCTCGCCAGCCCCCACTGCCAGCTCGCCCTACCTTCACGCCCGGCCCGCTTGCCGTAACGCCAGCGCAGCCGTTCCATGTGCCACAGCCCCAGAACCTGCAGCACCAGCCACAGTCCCAGCCCGAAATAGCCCTGTTCGCCCAGCAGCTCGAAATAGCTGGAATGGTAGGCGCGGCCGCTCTCGGTCACCGTCTGATATTCGACGTGCTGCTGCGGGCCGGTGCCGGTGACCTTGCGCATCTGGTAGGTGAAGCTGTTCGAGCGATAGGCATCGAACCCGCCGCCAAACGGATGGTCTCTGGCGTAATCGATGGTCCACTTCCACACCGCCACGCGGGTGGAGGCGGACGCTTCCCACCCCATTTCGGGCGTTCGATCGGCTGCGCCTGGATCCTGAAAGCGGACTGTCAGCAACCGACCCCATAGCTGCCCATCAATCATGCCAGCCATAGCGCAGGAAAAGATCATTTCTCATTCGGCCAATTAGTGAAGCAGCCGTCTACCGAAATGGATCCAAGGTACCAATCACACTGACGACGGCAAAAATGGCCATTCCAGCGATTGCTTCGGCGCCAAGCGAAAGTCGCAGTTTGCCCACCACTCCCGTTGTGCTTGCGCCAACGGTGCGCGCACCACTCTCCAAGGCCGGAGCAAGATGCTGCCGATGCACGGCCGCCAGCGCGAACATCACGGCGAAGAGAGCAAGCTTGGCGACGAGAAGCTTGCCGTAGGTCGTCGTCACGACAACAGCAGCATCATATCCGAACAGCAACCAGCTGTTGGTCAGGCCGGACACAACAAGCAGGGTGACAAGCGTTAAGCCAATCGGTGAAAAGTCGGCCAGGAGCTTGGCCAGCCTTGCTGCGCTTCCCGCCTGTCGAGCGGCCAGCCCTGCCAACAGCACGAAAACGATCAAGGCACCGATCCATCCCGCTGCCGCCAGGGCATGAATGGCATCGCTTGCAAGATGGACCATCCGGGCGGTTCCCTCGGTCGCTGCCGCATGACCACTCCACGCAAAGGTGACACAGCCGACGGCACCGCACGCAAGTACCCAAATCCGCACTTGCCGACTAAGTGGCAGCACCAGCAGAACAAGCGTCGCAGCCAAACCCGCCAGTCCACGCAAGGCAGCGGCTGTGGCGAAGGACATGGTGTCCATCACCAGTGCCAGCGTTTCCAGGTGGACCCCCTCTGCAAACGACCCAGCAAGCATGGCCGTCTGCAACACCAGCCCGGCAAAACTTGCCACTGCCAGGGAGACGCTGCCGCCGAGCAGCAATGCTTTGGCACCAGGAAACTCTATCTGCGACCGGGTGATGAGCAGCGCCGATCCGAACAGGATCGACGCTGCAGCATACTGCACAAAGCGGGCGATGATGAACGCCGGCTCCACGGCTTACCGGACGATGAAGGGGACGGTCCCTTCCATCCGGTGACCGTCACGGCCAGCCGCAACCCAGCGGATCACGTAGCTGCCGCTGTGTAGGCCGCTGCGCGGGGTAAGCGTCATCGTCTTGCCATCGCTGCTCAAGCGCATGGTCACCGGGATCGTCATGTCATGACCGGGCATGTTCACCTCTGCCCGAGAGAAGGCTGGTGCCAGTCGTTCGTTGAACGTCAGGGTAATGGTCCGTGGTGCTGCCCCTGATTGGTTGGCGGCTGGAGCCGAGCGAACAAGGTGGGTGTGAGCCAGCGCGGGAACGGCTGCCCCAAAGGTCAGCGCGATAGCGGTAAGCAAAGCGATTTTACGCATGTCGGTGATCCTCGATTATCGTGAAAGCCTGAATGGATCGAAGCGGGTTTATTGGCCCTGAATGGGTATCTCGCTGTGTTTGCCACAATTCGCCTGCCGAATAGGGATTTATCCGGGGGTGATCCGGTGTCCGCGCTCCGGCGTTCATGAAGTCAAGGCCGCTACCCAACTCAAACATGGATGTCATGCGCGAAGGTCAGGCGGGGCCACCCGAAGGCGGCCCCGTGTTGGTTTAACGATGCTCGTGGGAGGACGGGTCATCTCCCGCTTGCGGCGTTTCGTGCTGCATCATCGCCGCGTGGTCATGTTTGCAGCAACAGCAGCATTCGGCCATGTCGTGACGCGCCTCCCCACCGGCTCCCGGCATGGGTGACGCTGTCTGGCCCGAATGTTCCGCGTGATCCTGAGCAGGCGCGGGCATCGCCGGCGCCGGCGCATTGTGCCCGGCATGTCCCGCGTGCCCCTGAACAGGAGCTTCTTGAGCGGAGGCAGTTTGCGCAAGAGCGGGCGAGGCAATGCAAAGCACCGCAGCGAAAAGCAGATACTTCATGATCAGATACTCCGAAAAAAATTGCAGTTATCAGTGAAAGACCCACGCGATCTTGGGCGGAGGGTCGGAGACGCCAGACGCGCAACTTTCAAGTCGTCTCACAGGAAGGCAAATATCGCGGCGGGTGAGTGCGGCTCTGGGTGGAACAAGGGCCTGGTCAGGCTGCAGCAGGGCAGCACACATCAGGCAATGCACCATGCCATTGCGGGTCGATGTATCAAGGCTGGTCGGATGACTATGGCCGGGGCAGGATGCCATCGAAGCCACAGCAGGATCATTTGCAGAAGCAGATTGCCCCATCATTGATAAAGGCATCAGCAGCAGGCCGATAGCGAGCGGGATGGTGGCGAACAGCCGGATCATTCATACTTTTTGGCAAATTCCAGATGAAGATGCATTGACCACCGTCAACTGCCACCATTCCTCAAGGAGGGGGCAATCGGGATGCTGATCTCCGGTGCACCGAGCGGGCCACTGCCAAAGCTGAACAGACACAATCACCCACGGCCAGTCGCCCGTCATGTCGCGCTTCAGATCCCGGTTAGTTCCAGCCTCGATCCGATTCAGCATTTCATCAAAAATGTGCTACCAGTCACAGGTCGACTTCTTGGCATCCGCTTTGCTTGGAGTGCGTGCAATGACCTATTGGAATCTCAAGGGCCGCGAACTGGCGAATTGCAATTGTGATTACGGCTGCAATTGCCAGTTCGGAGGACTCCCCGACAAAGGGAGCTGCCAGGCGGTGTTCGGAATGGCGATCGATCAAGGCGTGCATGGGGACACCGATCTTTCGGGCCTCAACATTGCTGCGGTATTTCGCTGGCCTGGCCCGATTCATGAGGGCCATGGCGAGTGCGTGGCATTTGTCGACGAGCGCGCCGACCAAGACCAGCGCAATGCCCTGCTGACAATCATGACGGGCGGGGATACCGATCCGATGGCAACGGTATTCGCGGTCTTCGCCTCAACGATCGAGCGGATGCACGAGCCACGCTTCGCACCCGTGGAGTTCGAGGTCGATGTCAAAGGGCGTAAGGGTCGCCTGCGCATTCCCGGGGCCGTTGAGATGGATGGCGAACCCATTCGCAATCCCGTCAACGGCGCGGAAGTGCGCGCGCAGATTTGCCTGCCCGATGGGTTTGAATATGAAGTAGCCGAGATCGGGTCGGGCACCAGCCGGTCGATCGCGCCGATGGTGCTCGAACACACAGCAAGCTACGGCCAGTTCGCGTACCTCCACCTTGACAGCCATGGTGTCGTAAGAAGCGCATGACCCGCGGGGTCGAGGCGGCGCTGCGGCGCCATCGTCTGATCGCGATTGCTGCGCTTGCCATCCTTTCCCTGCTCGGCTGGGCCTGGTTGATTACCGGCGCAGGCATGGGAATGGACCTCCTGGTCTCGCTGTCGCCACCGTCTCCGCCCGCGCCGGCAATGGGGATGGGCGGCGAGATGCAGATGTCCAACTGGAGCGTGGGCCACCTGGCAATGGTTTTCTCGATGTGGTGGGTCATGATGGTGGCGATGATGCTGCCATCGGCCGCGCCAACCATTCTTCTGTTTGCCATTAATCCCGCCAGCCGCTTGCCAGCATCGAAACATGCGACCGCGTGCTTCCTGGCCGGGTATCTCCTCGCCTGGGCAGGTTTCTCCCTGTTGGCCGCGGTTCTGCAAGTCTATCTTGAAATGGCCGGGTATCTGGTTCCCGGACAGACGGCGATCGAGGGCCGATGGTATTGGGCAGCGATCCTCGCCTTCGCAGGCATCTACCAGTTGACCCCGCTCAAGAGCGCCTGTCTCAGCCATTGCAGGAACCCGGCAAGCTTCCTCAGCCGACACTACCGCCCGGGGGCTGGTGGAGCCTTGCGAATGGGGGTGTTCCACGGCAGCTTCTGTGTTGGCTGCTGCTGGCTCTTGATGCTGTTGCTGTTTGTCTTTGGCGTAATGAACCTGGCTTGGATCGCCCTTCTAACGCTGCTAGTTGCGGGGGAGAAACTGCTGCCTTTCGGCCACCTGCTGGCCAAGGCTAGTGGCGCAGGCTTTTTGGCTGCCGCGATTCTGATCGCTGTGGGATAATCAATTGTCCGCTTTCCACCCCATTGCTGCCATTCTGCAGCCTACGAGTTTACGCCAAAAGCGGACATAGTGAGGCCACCATTTTTGAACGGCAGGAACTGGGCCGCTTGCAGAATAGCGGCTTTCAAGAAGCAAGCCCGTTGAAGCGGACTCTCAAACTGGCGACCCTCTAGGTGTAAATGAGAAGGTTAGAATTGGGCCGATTGCGGAGCGGCAGGTAAGCAGAAAGGATAATACCCAAGCTGACGTTCTTGGGGACTAAGGACTCGAGCGGGCTGCATTGATCTGCTTAAACGCGACACTTTTCCTGCCAGCAGTATGTGCCAAATCCGCGCATCGAAATGA
Organism: Pseudomonadota bacterium; assembly: GCA_040386475.1. Classification (GTDB taxonomy): domain Bacteria; phylum Pseudomonadota; class Alphaproteobacteria; order Sphingomonadales; family Sphingomonadaceae; genus Alteraurantiacibacter. The sequence continues at coordinate 25,297 of JAZKFK010000088.1, forward strand.
GCTGATCAAAGTCAGGTTTAATTTCGCAAAAGCTTCGACGAACTCGTTCGACGTACTTGGTCACCGTAGCATCGTTAACATCACCGCCGACCCGTTGGGCCAAAAGTCCGCGTGTAAGATGCCGCCCCTGAGCGCTGACAAGAGACTCGACTATGCCGTACTGGCAGCGGCTCAGGTGCACGCGACGGCCTTCGAAGATGATTTCGGACCGGTCCGTTATCGCTATGTTGCCGGATTCAATGGGTCCACTACTCGCCAAGTCGAACCCGCAATGAGGACAAAACTGCATTGCATCCTTCCGCGATTTAGAACTCCCTCCTTCCTGAGGGTAGGGGGAAGTTGATTGAAACGATCGGATAGATCGATCGCGACTTTCATACCCTTAATGTCCCTATCGCTAAATTGGCCGCCAAACCATGATGCGGCTCCGATGGCGACCTGATGATTTGCCGATGATTGGCGCTGCCCATTGCATTTAGAGCGCTTTGCTCCCTTACTACCATGAGCCTGGAAATCCATTAGGGGGCCGACCGTGTATCTCCAGATACTTTTGTCGTCTTCAATGGCAGCGTCTCCTTCTGCCGCAGGTTGCTCCGACGAACAAAGTCCTGCGTTGCAGGATGACATCGGGGCAGGCTTCTCATTCGCGGGCAACAGGAACAACGCCTTGCGAGTGGGTTTGGCCGGTAAATTCTAACATCAGCCATGAGAGAGTGGTGGCCCGAGTAGGAGCCAAATCTGGTGTCCGGGCTATCTAGCGACATGCATCGCTGTTCAAGGAATCGACAATGACGCTTCAGGTCATCGCAGCCGGCTTGGGCCGTAACGCCACGCTATCGTTGAAATTCGCTTTGGAAGCATTGGACTTTGGGCCGTGTCACCACATGACCGAGGTGCTTGCAGACGAGCGGCGGCAGGTTCCCCTGTGGATCGAAGCCGCAGCGGGCCGACCTGACTGGGACGCCATCTTTGCGGGGTTCGGTTCGACCAGTGATTACCCGTCAGCCTCCTACTGGCGTGAGATCGCCGACTACTACCCGAACGCCAAGATTTTGCTTACCACCCGAGATCCCGATCGCTGGTTTGACTCGGTCAGCGAGACCATCTTCTCGCCATGGATGCAGGAGGCTCACGCCAGCACGCCCGTCCATGGTCTTTTGCGAGCGACCATCTTCGATCTCATCGGGGGTGACATATCGGATCGAGCTTTCCTCACCGAATGGTACAACAGGAGCAATCAAGCAGTCCTAGATGGCATTGCGCCGGACCGGCTCCTGCATTTCGACGTTCGCGACGGCTGGCACCCGCTCTGCGAATTTCTCGGCACTCCAGTCCCCGATCTCCTGTTTCCTCGAACCAACAGCCGCGACCAACTTGGCCCAGTGGCCGGCGCGGCAGGAAACGTCTCGAGTGACCCGCAAGCACGTGAAAGCTTCACTCGGCTTTATATCGAGATGATGCGAGACCGCGCTTTTGCGCTACCCAGATAACGCAGTTGGTCAATCATCGGGATTTCATCGGCAGATCATCAGCCCCGCATCATTCCCTTGGCGCTCCGATAGCGACAACACGGTTGCCAGGAGGTGCAGCCATGAGACGCATAACTCGACGTGAAACGCTAGCGGGCGTGGGACTGGTATTGCTGGCCGGATGCGGCGGCGGAGGCACTCAAAATCCGCCCACGGGCTCGGGACAGGCGCCCACGCCGTCCCCCACGCCTACCCCAACGCCGTCCCCCACACCAACGTCAAACGTGGGATCGTTCGGCACTTTGGACGCGACGGCATCGCAGGTGTTCGCGACACTCGGAAACTCGCAGCTGGGTAAGGGGAGCGGATGGGATTTCGTTGCCGACGCCGGTACGCTCAAAGTTCAGCCCGGACACGCGATACGATTGGCCGCGCCGTCCAGTTTGCTACTCATGGTTCCCGGGCTTGGCGAAGGCGCGTTTGTCTCCCGCAACAATTCAGGCTCGTTCTTCAACGGTGAGCGGACAGCGGCCATCTTCGATGTCTTGGGGGGAATAATCACTCTCTCGAAGCCCATCTTGGTGGGGCGATTGCAGCAATACGTGATGCAGGCGTATTTCGTGGGCTCCCCTGATGCCAACTCGAACGTGAGCAACATCATCTTGCAGTTCGGATACGGCATCGCTGCTCCGCCCAATGCACTGCCCTCTTCGGGTCAAGCAGAATATCAGAGTACCTTCAGCGAGAAGGAATTCGCTTTTCGTGCGGACTTTGGTGCAAAAGTCATAAGCGGCACTATGCCGTTCTACGTCAATGGCCCAACTCAAAGTTCGGAGCTTCGTGACGTGACGATTAGTGCGGATGGGACCAGCTTCAGTGGTCGACTGATCCCGCCAGACGGATCGGCAGAAGGTACCGTCCAGGGCCTCTTTATGGGGCCCAATGGTGAGGAGTTTCTTGCTCAGACCGTCCTCAAATCAGGGCAGAGCGTAACGCTGTTTTCCGGCATCCGTGCGACCTAAGCAACTGACGTCGGTGGTCGAACCCCCGCGAACGACTACCAGTGGGAAGTCCGAGCTGCGCGTGCGCTACCTAATCGCCGGCCTTCAACTGATACCGTCGATGAACCAAACTGACTGTCCGCTTGAAGACACCTGAAATTGTGATGTGAATGGCGGTAATATGGCGCAAAGCGGACATCCGGACTTTGGCTCGTCGATCCGCCAAGCCGAGCAGTTGCAGCGCTGCTTGATCCTTCTCGCCCCCAAACCATCGTTGCAGCGCGGACTCGAACAACGTTCCGCCGCCAGCTTCTATGAAAAGCGTAAGCGACGAACGCAGCTTCATGGCATCCACGGCGCCGAACACGAATTCAGGCGACCTGCCCGTCAGGTCCGGCAGTGTGGCGACGCATTCGCGCAGTCGAGACCCGGGGACTGGATGCGAAAGATAGGCCTTGGCTTCTGCCAGCGAACGGACGGCGTAGTGCTGTGCGGTCGGGCTGTGGCCAAGTCCGGCGATCTACGGCAATATGAACCACATCCAGTGACCGCGCTTCGCCCCGCGCCGGACTTCAGCCAAGGCCGCATCATAGGTGTCGGCCTGCGCTTCCAGGAAGCGATCAAGAGGCCCGCATCGGCAGGGCCATGCTCGCGGGCAAGCTGTTCGACGCTGCCGGCGAACCAATGAGCCCGACCACCTCGCGCGGCAAGTCGGGACGCAGCTGTCGCTACTACGTCTCGACATCGTTGCAGCAGGGACGCGAAGTCGGAGCTGACCGCCTCACGCGCCTTCCGGCAGTGGCGATCGAGCGACTGATCACAGGGTCCCTTGCACGCTGGCATCCGGAGGAATGCGATCCCCAATCGATGCTTAGCACAGTCCGGCTCGAGGCATCCGGCATTGCTGTCGAACTTTCAGTCTCAAGGTCGAAGCTGCTCGCCAGCAGGCTGGCTGTCGATGAGGAACTGGTGATTGGTGACGCGCAAATTTGCAGCATTCATCTACCGTTGGTCCTTCCGATGCGAGGCGGCAAACGTCAGATCACTGCCACCCGTAGATGTGGCACCAGCCTTGATCCGACGCTGATCGCCGCCCTCCGCAAGGCGCACGCCACGCTGGATCGCGACCGCGGTCGACCTATTCTCACGGAGGCACCGATCTCGCCCTACGATCGGCGAATTCTGCGACTGGCATTTCTCGCGCCCGACCTCCAGCGAGACATCCTGGCGGGACGCCAATCGGCGTCGCTTAACCTCGAGAACTTAATGGCTCGCGAGATCCCGCTCGTCTGGTCGGACCAGCGTAAAAGCCTTGGTTGGCCCTGATCTCCGACTCCCAGTTCTGCCGATTAAATGCCCTGTTCCGGTCGAATATCAGGCCCTGTTATGGCGATTAAATAGCCTGTTATGTCGAATAACAGGGAAACCCCAATTTCGGTTACGCAAGCTACGGTAATTGCGTGATAATTCTGACCAAAATCGCTGGCATCGCGCCTGAATGGCCTGTTCTGGCTCACAAATTGAAGTTTTTCCCTGTTATTCGCTGTTATGCAGGGAAACCGAACTGATGCTCTCGTCGCCAGAGACGCGGGCCTAATCGGGCGGCCAAACGGCCTGATGAGACTCGCCTGTTCTGGCTGCGGTGACGGTTTGGGCTCCGCAAGCCCGCCTGTTCCGCGCCTTTGCGCGGGGGGCCTGCTATGAGAGACCAATTGTGGGGGTGCTTGGCGGAGAGGGTGGGATTCGAACCCACGTTACGGTTACCCGTAAACCGCATTTC
>JAZKFK010000089.1:0-2139 GCA_040386475.1 Pseudomonadota bacterium
GCGTGCTCCAGCAGGATCTGCGCGCTGCCCAGCACGTGCCCGGCGGGAACGAAGGTGGCATCGACCCCGCCCGCCAGCCGGATCGTCTCGCCATAAGCCACCGGCTGCGCACCTTCGCGGGTGTTATAGCGCAGGTCCATGATCGCCAGCGTTTCGGGTGTGGCAATGGTCTCGCCATGCCCGCCGCGCGCATGGTCGGCGTGGCCGTGGGTCACCAGCGCGCGCGGCACGGCCTGCGAGGGATCGATCCACGCATCGGCCGGCACCACGTGGATGCCGTGCGGCTCGGGTCTGATCCAGGAGAAGTCGGCCGCCATCAGCCCCTAAATGGACAAGGCGGCACTGGAGTTCCAGCACCGCCCTTTGTCCATTGTCCGTCAGGGTGAAGGATCACTCCTCTTCGGCGGGCGCTTCCGGCTCGGGCGTGGCGTCCTTCTTCGGCTTTTTCGCCTTGGCCGCCTTGGGTGCCGCAGGCGTGAGTTCGAAGGCGAGCTTGTCGTCCTTCACGCTCACATGCACCTCGCCGCCGTGCGCCAGCTTGCCGAACAGCAGTTCCTCGGCCAGCGGTTGCTTGACCGTTTCCTGGATCAGCCGGGCCATCGGCCGCGCGCCCATCATCTTGTCATACCCGCGCTTGGACAGCCATTCGCGGGCATCGGTATCGAACTGGATGTGCACGTTCTGGTCGGCCAGCTGCAGTTCCAGCTGCAGTACGAACTTGTCGACCACGCGGCTGACGGTATCGGTGCCAAGGTAGGCAAACGGCACCACGGCATCCAGGCGGTTGCGGAATTCGGGAGTGAACATCTTCTTCACCGCTTCTTCCTGCGCCTCGTGCTTCACGCCCGCGCCAAAGCCGATGCCCTGCTTGGCGGCATCGGAGGCACCCGCATTGGTGGTCATGATCAGCACCACGTTGCGGAAATCAACCGTCTTGCCGTGATGGTCGGTCAGGCGGCCGTTATCCATCACCTGCAGCAGGATGTTGAACAGGTCCGGGTGCGCCTTCTCGATCTCGTCCAGCAGCAGCACGCAATGCGGGTGCTGGTCGATGGCATCGGTCAGCAGGCCGCCCTGGTCATAACCGACATAGCCAGGAGGCGCGCCGATCAGGCGGGAGACGCTGTGCCGCTCCATGTATTCCGACATGTCGAACCGCTTCAGCTCGATACCCATGATCTCGGCCAGCTGGCGCGCAACCTCGGTCTTGCCGACGCCGGTGGGGCCGGAGAACAGGAAGCTGCCGATCGGCTTATCGGCATCGCGCAGGCCTGCCCGGCTCAGCTTCATCGCGGTCGACAGCCGGGTGATGGCATCGTCCTGGCCAAACACCACGCGTTTCAGGTCACGCTCCAGGTTGGCCAGCGCCGCCTTGTCGTCCTTGCTGACCGACTTGGGCGGGATGCGCGCCATGGTGGCGATCACGGCTTCGATGTCGCGCGCGGTCAGCGTCTTGCGCCGGCGGCTGGGTGGCACCAGCATCTGCATGGCGCCCGCCTCGTCGATCACGTCGATCGCCTTGTCGGGCAACTTGCGATCGTTGATGTAGCGGGCCGACAGTTCCACCGCGGTCTTGATCGCCTCGGGCGTGTACTTGACCTTGTGGTGCTCCTCGAAGGCCGAACGCAGGCCCTTGAGGATCTTGATCGTATCCTCGATGGTCGGCTCGTTCACGTCGATCTTCTGGAACCGGCGCAGCAGGGCGCGGTCCTTCTCGAAGTGATTGCGGAATTCCTTGTACGTGGTCGAGCCGATGCAGCGGATCGCGCCCGATGACAGCGCCGGCTTCAGCAGGTTGGAAGCATCCATCGCCCCGCCGCTGGTGGCGCCGGCACCGATCACGGTGTGGATCTCGTCAATGAACAACACGGCCTCGGGCATTTTCTCAAGCTCGTTGACCACCTGTTTCAGGCGTTCCTCGAAATCGCCGCGATAGCGCGTGCCGGCCAGCAGCGCGCCCATGTCCAGGCTGTAGATCACTGCATCCTGCAGCACTTCGGGCACGTCGCCTTCCACGATCTTGCGCGCCAGCCCTTCGGCAATCGCGGTCTTGCCCACGCCCGGATCGCCCACATAGAGCGGGTTGTTCTTCGACCGGCGGCACAGGATCTGGATCGTGCGATCCACTTCCGGACCGCG
>JAZKFK010000090.1:0-9815 GCA_040386475.1 Pseudomonadota bacterium
CGCCAAGGATGCCGATGGTGCTGCCCGCTGGCAGGGCCGGAGTGCTCATTGCGTGCCCATCTGCCTCAGGTGTCCGCCGGACGTTCGGCGACGGCGGCGGTCTGCGCGGCGCGGAACTTTTTCAGCCGGGTGGCCAGCGCCGGATCGTTCAGCGCCAGGATACTCGCGGCGAGGATCCCGGCATTGGTTGCTCCGGCTTCGCCGATGGCCAGCGTGCCCACGGGAATGCCCGCCGGCATCTGCACGATGGACAGCAGGCTGTCCTGCCCGCTCAGCGCGCGGCTTTGCACCGGCACGCCCAGCACCGGCAGGTGCGTCAGCGCAGCGACCATGCCCGGCAAGTGTGCCGCGCCGCCCGCCCCGGCGATGATCACCTGGAAGCCTTCGTCCGCCGCGCCCTTGCCGAAGGCGTGCAGCCGGTCAGGGGTGCGGTGTGCGGAAACGATGCGGTCATCGTGGGCAATGCCCAGCTGGTCCAGTACGGCTGCGGCGCGTTGCATGGTCGGCCAGTCGGACTGGCTGCCCATGACAATGGCTACTGGTGCTCCCCCCGGTACTGGCATGTCCTTCACCGATCCTTCAGGTAGTGCCGTTCGCCCGGCGTCAGGCTGGTATCGAAGTCATAGACGATCGGCTGGCCGGTGGGAATTTCCAGCTCGGTGATATCCGCGTCCGAAATGCCCGACAGGTGCTTGACCAGGGCGCGCAAGCTGTTGCCGTGCGCTGCCACGATCACCGTCTCGCCCCGCGCCAGTTCGGGCCGGATCGTGTGTTCCCAGTACGGCAGCACGCGCTCGATGGTCAGCTTGAGGCTTTCTGTTGCGGGGATGGCGATCCCGGCATAGCGCGCGTCGCTGGCCAGATCGAACGGTCCGTTCGCCTCCAGCGGCGGCGGCGGCACATCGAAACTGCGGCGCCAGATCTTGACCTGTTCTTCGCCGTGCTTGGCGGCCGTCTCGGCCTTGTCGAGCCCCGTCAGCCCGCCATAGTGCCGCTCATTCAGCCGCCAGTCCTTGGTTTCGGGAATCCACAGCCGCTCGCAGGCTTCCAGCGCAAGGTGCAGGGTCTTGATCGCGCGCTTCTGCACCGATGTGAAGGCGACAGTGGGCAGCAGGCCCTTGTCAGCCAGCAGCGCGCCAGCGGCAGTAGCTTCGGCCACGCCCTTTTCGGTCAGGTCCACGTCCCACCAGCCGGTGAAGCGGTTTTCCAGGTTCCATTGGCTCTGGCCGTGACGGACGAGAATCAGGCTGGGCAAGGCGGCAGGCTCCGTATTGGCAAGTGGTGAGCGGCGGAGGAGTGCCGTTAGCCGTTCGGTTCGCCGTTGGGAAGGGCGGGGGGCTCCTGAATGTCATCATCACCGGCACCCGCGCCGGATTGGGCCCGTGCCTGCACCTTGCGGCGTTTCAGGTTTTCGCGCAGCTTGGCGGCCAATCTTTCTTCACGCGTGGACATGCCCGGTTCCATGCCGTTTATCGCCGCGCGGCTCAAGCTTGGCTTGACATCTGCGCCCCTCCCGCCAATAGCGCCCGCCTGTTCGCCGCCCGACATCACGGGTGGCCATGGTCCTGCTGCTGTAGCTCAGTGGTAGAGCGCACCCTTGGTAAGGGTGAGGTCGGGAGTTCAATCCTCCCCAGCAGCACCATTCCACTTTCACATCGTCGGCAAAGCGCGTCGCTGCGCAGGGACAGGGCCAAAGCCGTATCGGGCCCACGCCCCGATACAGTTGTTACCATCACGCCCGAGCATGGGCATCAAAGCGGCCAAGGCTCTACTCGTAGTTGGTAGAAAGATCGGGCTCAGACTAGCGACTGATCGGATAGCGCCCGATCACATGGGAAACCGTCGTACTTGTGCCCTGGATCGCTCTCGTTCAAACCTCCGCCATGGCAATTGAGGGCAGTTCACGGAAGCGTTGGAGCGAAGAAGAGACGGTGCTCGCGCTGTATCTCTATTTCCAGCTGCCGTTCGGAAAGCTGCACTCGGGTAATCCGGAGATACAGGAGCTTGCCGCTGCGCTCGGGCGCACGAACAACTCGGTCGCCATGAAGCTTGCCAACTTCGCCAGTCTCGACCCCAAGATCACCGATAGCGGGCGAAAAGGGCTGGACGGTGCATCCAAACTGGATCGCGCAGCCTATGCCGAATTCGGCCAGGACTGGACCGGTCTCGTCTCGCGGGCTGAAAGTCTATGGACCGCTCAGGTTGGCCAGTTCGATCCGCCATCCGGCAAATCACGTCTCAACGAGAAGCGCAGCGAGTTCCGTTTCGAACCTTATCAAGGCGAGTCTGAAATACAGGCGATCGTCAGCCAGCGCGTCGGCCAGGACTTCTTCCGCCGCGCGGTGCTCGCAAATTACGAGGAGACTTGCTGCATCACGGGCATCGCCGATCCCCGCCTCCTTACAGCGAGCCACATCAAGCCCTGGGGCAAAGACAGGGCGAACCGGCACAATCCCGCCAATGGCCTGCTGCTTTCAGCGACACTCGACCGCGCTTTTGATCGAGGGCTCATCACGGTAGATCGCAAACGGCGCATTCGCGTCTCGCGGCAACTGCGCGAAAGCCAGAGCCGCGAGACGCGCGACTATTTCCGGCAATTCGAGAACGCGACGCTGCGTCCAGCAATCCGCTTCGATCCTGAACCGGCTTGTCTCGATTGGCACAACGAACACTGTTTCGTGGATCAACGCGCCGCCTGACGTGTAAGGTGGCGCGCGTAATGCCAAGCCGCCTGCCTCAAGGGACGCCTCTATCCTGTGCCGGCCTCGATGGAGACGCATGATTGATTATTGTCAGTCGTCCGAGCCGGCGCTAAGGGCCCCCTAAGCCTTGTGACCGTCCGTTTCTGGATCGGCATCGGCGCCGCTTTAGCTCAGTTGGTAGAGCATCGCATTCGTAATGCGGGGGTCACAGGTTCGAGTCCTGTAAGCGGCACCATTTCATCTTGATTAGCACAAGCCCATCCGGGCCGGCATTTCCTCGCTATCGGTCGGCTTTGCCGCATGTCGCTGCGGGCGTGCTTTCGCAATTGCGGGCCTATCGGCCCGTTTTTGCCATGTTAACGCCGACCGGGGATGAAACCAGAAGCTCAAATAGAGATCGCCCGCCCGCAGACGAAGCCCGAAGGATCGGCACCCAGGATCGAAGGCCCGGACGGTCCTTCGAACCACACGGCATCACCCTTTCACGTCCACCCATTCCGGATGCCGGCTGAAGGCGGCGACCACATAGGGGCATTGGGGCAGGATCTTGAAGCCGTGCTCGCGCGCATCGGCCACGATGGCTTCCACCAGCTTACCGGCCAACCCTTGCCCGCGTGCCTGGGGCGGGGTGAAGGTGTGATCGACCAGCCGCACCGGCGTGCCGTCCTTCTCGCGCCGCTGCCAGGTGAGCACAGCGGGCATATCGGCACCGGCCACCAGGATGGTGTATTCGCCGCCTGCGGTGGTTTCCACCCGCTTGATTTCAGCCTGATCAGACATCCCGCGCTCTCCCTATAAGTACCGCCTATCGACGTATTGCCAGAAACGGACCATGCGGCCATGGCGTTCCCGAGGGCCACGATTGGTCCAAGGGTCATACCAGATGCAGTTCCTCTCCGACAATGCGGCGCGGGTCCATCCGCGGGTGTGGCAGGCCATGCAGGCCGCCGACGCGCCCGATGCGGCCTATGACAACGATGTGCTGTCGCGCCGGCTGGATGCGGTGTTCGCCGACCTGTTCGGACGGGAATGTGCGGTGGTCTGGACCAGTACCGGCACGGCGGCCAATTGCCTGGCGCTGGCGACCATGGTGCAGCCGCACGGCGGAGTGATCTGCCACCGCGAGGCGCATATCGAGATGGACGAATGCGGCGCGCCCGGCTTCTTCCTCCACGGCGCCAAGCTGCTGCTGGCCGATGGCGCAGGCGCCAAGCTGGATGTGGCCGAGGTGGAGCGGGTGCTCGCCAGCATCACGCGCGGCATCCACCAGGTGCAGGCCCACGCCATCAGCATCACGCAGGCCAGCGAATACGGGCAGAGCTACAGCCCGGCAGAGCTGCTCGCGCTGGGCGAGTGCGCACGGGCGCACGGGCTGGGCCTGCACATGGACGGCGCGCGGTTTGCCAATGCCGTGGCCTTTCTCGGTTGCTCGCCCGCAGAGGCCGCCGGGCCGGTCGATGCTTTGAGCTTCGGCTGCACCAAGAACGGCGGGATGGATGCCGATGCCATCGTGTTCTTCGATGAGTCCAGGGCCGACCTCGCCCGCTGGCGCAGGAAACGCGCCGGGCACCTCCATTCCAAGGGCCGCTTCATGGCGGCGCAGATCCTGGCGCTGGTGGAGGGGGGCCAAGGGGGCGGATTGTGGCTGGACCTGGCGCGCCACGCTAATGCACTTGCGGCCGAAGTGGCGAGCGGCGCGGGCGAGCGGCTGCTTTACGCCCCGCAAGCCAACGAGGTCTTCGTCCGCCTGTCCGCAGAAGAACGCGCGGCACTGCGCGGGCAGGGCTTTGCGTTTTACGATTGGGACGATTCGACGGCCCGGCTGGTCACCGCGTGGGATACCCGGCCCGAGGATGCTAGCGCCTTGTCGCGCGCTTTGGCCAACCTGTGAGCCAGACCCCGCCACATGCCCTGCTGCGCCCGGCCATCGCCATCCCGTTCCTGGTGGTAGCGCTGATCTGGGGTTCCACCTGGTTCGTCATCAAGGGCCAGATTGGCGAGGTGTCCGCACACTGGGCGGTGGCCTACCGCTTTGCCCTGGCGACGCCGGGCATGTTTGCCCTGGCGCTGGCCATGCGCCTGCCATTGGCCATGCCGCGGCCCGCGCACTGGCTGGCACTGGCGATGGGCCTGTTTCAGTTCTGCGGTAATTACAGCTTCGTCTATGTGGCCGAGCTGGACCTGACTTCGGGCATCGTGGCGCTGCTGATCGGCCTGATGCTGGTGCCCAATGCGCTGCTTGGCCGCCTGCTGCTGGGCCAGCCGATAACCCGGCGGTTTATCGTCGGCAGCGCCATCGCGATTGTCGGCATCACGCTGTTGCTGGTGAATGAGGCGCAGGTTGCCCCGCTTGATGGCAACGTGGCGCGCGGGGCGGCCCTGGCGGTGGCGGCGATGCTGGCCGCCTCGATCGCCAACGTGATTCAAGCAGGGCCAGCGGGCAAGGATGTCTCGCTGGTGACATTGCTGTGCTGGGCCATGCTCTATGGGACCCTGCTGGACGTAGGCCTGGCTTGGCTGATCGACGGGTCACCGGTGCTGCCGCGTAACCACGCCTTCTGGCTGGGCACGGCGTGGCTGGCTCTGGTCGGCTCGGTGGTGACCTTCCCGCTCTATTACGATCTGGTCCGCAAGCTGGGCGCGGGTCGCGCCGCCTATAATGGCGTGCTGGTGGTGGTGGTGGCGATGGTGATTTCGACGCTGCTGGAAGGCTACCAGTGGACGCCGCTGGCGATTGGCGGGGCCGTGCTGGCGATGAGCGGACTGATCGTGGCCTTGCGGGCGCGTCAGGTTCCGGTGAGCAGCGACGCCAGCCCTTCGCGGTAGGTGGGATAGCGCGGCTGCCAGCCGAGCAGCCGCTTGGCCTTGCCGTTGGCGACGCGCCGATTCTCGGAATAGAAGCGCCGCGCCATGGGTGACAGCGCGGCCTGCTCCAGTGTCTGCAACGGCGGCAAGGGCAGGCCGGACAAGCGGCAGGCGTGTTCGATCACCGCGTTCTGGCTGCACGGCAGGTCATCGGCGAGGTTGTAGGCCCCTGCCGGGGCATCGACCGTCAGGGCCAGCATCGTGCCAGTGGCAATGTCCTCGACATGCACCCGGCTGAACACCTGGCCCGGTGCATAGATCCGCTGCGCGCGGCCATCGGTCAGCCGCTCGAACACACTCCTGCCGGGGCCATAGATTCCCGGCAGCCGCAGCACGTGCGCACCCAGCGCCAGCCATTGCGCATCGGCGGCGGCGCGCGCGGTGCGGCGGCCAGTTCCCACCGGGGAGCTTTCGTCCACCCAGGCCCCGCCTGCATCGCCGTAGACGCCGGTAGCGGACAGATAGGCCACCCGTTTGCCAGCCAGCGCAGTGCCATAGGCGGCCAGCACCGGATCGCCCGATTCCTCGCTCGGCGGAACCGAGGACAGCACGTGGCTCGCCGCGGCCAGCGCCGGACGCACCCGCGCATCGTCGGCAAAGGCCATGTCGCCGGCCGATCCGGTGGCGCTCACCTGCCAGCCCTGTGCGCGGGCCGATGCCGCGATTCGCGCCGCGCTGTAGCCGAGGCCGAAAATGAACAGTTGCGCCATGTCCCAAGCCTTAGCGGCTGGACGCGCGCGGGAAAGGACCTAAATCAGAAAGCATGGACCTAGCCCGCACCCCCTCCACCCCCGATGGCAACCCCGAGATGGCCGATGCCGCCATCCCTCCCGCTGCGCCCGCGCTGATCAGGCGCGCCGATTACCAGCCGTTCGCGTGGGCGCTGCCCCGGCTGGAGCTGGACTTTACTCTGGGCCTTTCCGCCACCCGCGTGGCCAGCACGCTGCACGTGGAACGCAATCCCAAAGCCGCGCATTCGGACCGGATTCGGTTGAATGGCGAAGGCCTGATGCCGCTTGAAGTAACGGTCGATGGCGTGCCCACCAACGACTGGCGCATGGACGGCGAAGACCTGCTGGTTACCCTGCCGGGTGATGCGCACACCATCGGGATCTTCACCCAGATTGATCCGGCGGCCAATACCCAACTGTCTGGCCTCTATGCTTCGGGCGGGATGCTGTGCACCCAGTGCGAGGCGGAAGGCTTCCGCCGCATCACCTTCTTCCCCGACCGGCCGGATGTGCTGAGCGTCTATACCGTCCGAATGAGCGGATCGAAGGATGCCTTCCCGGTGCTGCTGTCCAACGGCAACCACACGGCCAGCGACGAGGGGCCTGACGGCACCCATTGGGCGCAATGGCACGATCCATGGCCCAAGCCGAGCTACCTGTTCGCGCTGGTGGCCGGGCGGCTGGTGGCCAACCACGACAGCTTCACCACGCGCAGCGGACGGCACGTGAACCTTGGCATCTATGTCCGCGAGGCGGGCGCTGGCGAGGAAGACGAATTGCCGCGCACTGCCCACGCCATGGCCAGCCTGCAACGATCAATGAAGTGGGACGAGGAGCAGTTCGGCCGCGAGTACGACCTCGACACGTTCAACATCGTCGCGGTCAGCGACTTCAATGCCGGCGCCATGGAGAACAAGGGCCTCAACGTTTTCAACACCAAGTACGTGCTGGCCGACGAGGAAACCGCCACTGATGGCGATTTCGACGGGGTGGAAGGCGTGATCGCGCACGAATACTTTCACAACTGGTCGGGCAACCGGGTGACTTGCCGTGACTGGTTCCAGCTGTCCCTGAAGGAAGGCTTCACGGTCTTGCGTGACCAGCTGTTCAGCCAGGACATGGGTTCTGCGCCGGTCAAGCGGATCGAGGATGTGCGGGTGCTGCGCGGGGCGCAGTTCCCCGAGGATTCGGGCCCGTTGGCACACCCTATCCGCCCAGACGAATACCGCGAGATCTCGAACTTCTACACCGCCACGGTTTATAACAAGGGCGCCGAAGTGATCCGCATGATGCGGGTGCTGGCGGGCGAGGAAGCCTTCCGCGCCGGCTGCGACCTCTATTTCGACCGCCACGATGGCGAGGCGGCGACCTGCGAGGATTTCGTCCGCGCGATGGAAGACGGCGCGGGGCTGGACCTGAAGCAGTTCCGCTTGTGGTACGCCCAGGCCGGCACGCCGAAGGTAACCGTGCGGCTGGAGCATGACGGCGACACGGCGGTGCTACATCTGGCGCAACATGTGCCCGCCACGCCAGGCCAGCCAGACAAGCAGCCGATGCCGATTCCGCTCAAGATTGCGCTGTTCGATCGCGCCACGGGAACGCATGGCGGCGAGCAATTGCTGGTGCTCGACCGGGCCGAGGCAAGTTTCACGTTCCCCGGTTTTTCCCAACCGCCGGTGCTGTCGCTCAACCGGGGCTTCACCGCGCCGGTGGCGATCGAGCACAGTCCTTCGGCCGAAGACCTGGTATTCCTGGCCGCGCGCGATGACGATCCGTTTGCCCGTTATGAGGCCATGCAGGAACTGGTGGTCGGCCACCTGAAGGATGCCGTGGACGGCAAACTGACCGCCGCCACCCGCAACGAAGGGCGGGCGGCGATAGGCGAGGCGCTGGCCGCAGTGATCGCCGATCCGGCACTGGACGACCTGATGCGCGGCGAGCTGCTGATCATGCCCAGCCAGGGCTATATCGCCGAACAGATGCTGATCGCCGATCCCGGAGCGATCCATGCCGAGCGGCAAGCCTTGCGCGGCCACTTGGCGTCCACGCTGGAACAGGAATTTGTGGCGCTGCACCAACGGGCCAGCGCAGTGCCCGGCGGGCTGGACGCTGCCGCCCGCGGCAGCCGCAAGGTGAAAACGCAGGCGCTGGTCTATCTCGCCGAGGGCAACCCCGCGCTGGCAGAGGAAATGGCTGCCGCACAATACGATGCCGCGACTACGATGACCGACCGGCAGGGCGCGCTGATGGTGCTGGCCGGCCTCAAGGGCCCGCAGCGCACGCACAAGCTGATCGATTTCTATCAGCGCTATCGCAGCAACCCGCTGGTGATCGACAAGTGGTTCAGCCTGCAGGCCGGCTCGCTCCACCCGCAGGCGATCGAACATGTGAAAGCGCTGGCCGACCATCCGGACTTCACGCTGAAGAACCCCAACCGGGTGCGCAGCCTGTACATGGCCTTCGCGGCCAACCCCGCTGCGTTCCACGCGGCCGATGGCGAGGGTTATCGGCTGCTGGCGGACCTGATTGTGGCGCTTGACCCGGTCAACCCGCAGACCGCCGCGCGCTTCGTGCCGCCGCTGGGCCGCTGGCGCCGGATCGAGCCGGTGCGTGCCGCGCTGATGCGCGCCGAGCTGGAACGCATCATCGCCACGCCGGGCCTGTCGCGCGATACGCAGGAGCAGGTGGGCCGCAGTCTTGGCTGATCTTGGGGCCGAGGTGATTCGCAGTAATGCGCTGGCCGGGACATCCCACGGCTTCCTCGATGCCACGCAAAGCGATGCCGAGGCCTTTTCGCTGGTGCCGCACCGGGCGGGTCCGGTGTTCGTCAAACAGGTCCATTCGGCCATCGTGGCGACGGTCAAGGCGCCCTTCGATGGCGAGTTGCCCGAAGCCGATGCGCTGGTTTCCGCCACGCCCGGCCTGGCCCTTGCCATCCGCACTGCCGATTGCGCACCGGTCCTGCTGGCGGATCGGGCAGCGGGCGTGATTGGCGCGGCACATGCGGGCTGGCGCGGGGCTTTCGGCGGGGTGCTGGAAGCGACGGTTGAAGCGATGGTGGCCCTTGGCGCGCGTCCGCAAGCCATTGTTGCCGCCATCGGTCCGACAATTGCCCAGCCAAGTTACGAGGTGGACGAGGGCTTCCGCGCCCGCCTGCTCGATCATGACAGGGCCAACCAGAGGTTCTTTGCCGCCGGATCGCCGGGCCACTGGCAGTTCGACCTCCCCGCCTATGCCGCCGCCCGTCTGCATGCCGTCGGGGTCGCCACCGTAGATGACCTCGCGCTCGATACCTATGCAGATGAAAGCCGCTTCCACTCGTTCCGGCGCGCCACGCATCGCGGCGAACCGGATTACGGCCGCCAATTTTCCCTGATTGCGCTGTAGCATAACCCCTGCGCGGCACCGGGAAATGCACCGGAAAATCGGCGTCAGGCCATGGTCATCACGCCCCACTGGCCTTATGCCCCAAAAGGCGGGTTGGCAGGGGCGTTCGGCTCGTCTATCAGCCCGGCCA
>JAZKFK010000091.1:0-8397 GCA_040386475.1 Pseudomonadota bacterium
TCAACTGCTGGGCCAAGATGGATGACATGCACGGCATCGCCAAGGCGCTGCCGCCACTGCCGCCCAAGGGTCACGAACGGCTGGAGCGGGCGCTGGCCGTCGCGGCGCGCAAGACAGGCGCCGATCAGGCCGAGCTGCTGGCCAAACGCGATGCCCTGTTGGGGCTGGTAAGCGCAGCCTGATGCTGGACCTTGCGGCCCCCGCCGATGACTGGACCGGCCCCGCCGGACAAGCTGGCCCAGAGGCGTCGCTCTATCTCGAACTCGATGGCTGGGAAGGTCCGCTCGACCTGCTGCTTGACCTCGCCCGGCGACAGAAGGTGGACCTGAAGGCCATCTCGATCCTAGCGCTGGTGGACCAGTACATCGCCTATATCGAGCAGGCCGAGGCGCTAAAGCTTGAACTGGCGGCGGACTATCTGGTGATGGCCGCGTGGCTCGCTTACCTGAAATCCGCGCTACTGCTGCCCAAGGATGAGCAGGAGGATCCGTCTCCAGAGGAACTGGCGCTGCGCCTGCAACTGCGCCTCGAGCGTCTGGGCGCGATGCGTGATGCCGCTGCCCGCCTGATGGCCCGTGATCGCCTCGGCCGCGACGTGTTTGCGCGCGGCACGCCCGAGGGCATCCGCGTGCTGCGCAAGAGCGCCTGGCAATGCGATACCTACCAGTTGATGCACGCATACGCCCAGATCCGCTTGCGTGGTGAGCCTGTGGTCCACATGGTCAGGGACCGGCCGGTGATGACGCTGGACACGGCGATCGAGCGCGTCTCCGCGATGCTGGGCGTCACGCTCAAGTGGCTGGAACTGCGCGACTTCCTGCCACAGCAGAGCGATCCGCAACTGAAGCGCTCGGCGCTCGCCTCCAGCTTCGTTGCTGCGCTGGAACTGGCCCGGCTGGGCAAGGCCGAACTGCGCCAGGAAGAGGTGTTCGGCCCACTTCATTTGCGGCGGCTGACGGCATGAGCGATCCCGCTGACGATCTTGTCCGTGCCGTCGAAGCCCTGCTGTTCGCCGCCGAGGAACCGCTGACGGCCGAGCAGATCGGCGAGCACCTGGCGGGCACCGATGTGCGCGCTGCGCTGGATGAACTCGCCGCGCTCTACCGCAGCCGCGGCGTCATCCTGGTGGAGCGCGGCAAGCGCTGGCAATTCCAGACCGCGCCCGATCTTGCCCACCTGCTGCGCCGCGAGCGCGAGACGCCGCGCAAACTGAGCCGCGCGGCCACCGAAGTGCTCGCCATCGTCGCTTACCACGAACCCGTCAGCCGCGCCGAGATCGAGGCGATCCGCGGCGTGCAGACCAGCGCCGGTACCCTGGACGTGTTGATGGAAGCAGGCTGGGTGCGCCCCGCCGGCCGCCGCGAAGTGCCCGGCCGCCCGGTGATCTATGCCACCACGCCCGATTTTCTCAGCCACTTCGGCCTTGCCAGCCGCCGCGACTTGCCGGGGATCGACGAATTGAAGGCTGCCGGCCTGCTCGATCCGGTGGATGATGCTTTCGAAGCCGCTTTCAGCCGCGATGAGCCCGAAGAAGTTGCGGAAGATGTGGCAAGCGAGCCCGAAAGCCCCTAGATAGGGACCAGCACAAGAGGGCCGCCGGGCCCGGCAACGCTTTCGGAGATTCGCAATGGGTAGCTTTTCACTCTGGCACTGGGTCATCGTCCTGGTCGTGATCCTGGTGCTGTTCGGGCGCGGCCGCGTAGCCGATGTGATGGGTGAGTTCGGCAAGGGCATCAAAAGCTTCAAGTCCGGCATGAACGAGCCGGAAGACCAGCCGGCCAAGCCTGTCGCACCGCCCGCACAGATCACCGGCGATGCTGCAGCCCCGGCTCCCGCTGCCGAGACCACCAGCACCACCACCAACAGCCAGTAAGCGGAGGACAAGGCCGGTGTTCGATATCGGCGCGTCCGAATTGCTGATGATCGCCGTGGTGGCGATTGTCGTCATCGGTCCCAAGGACATGCCCAAGGCCCTGCGCACTGCGGGCCGGTGGATTGCCAAGATGCGCAAGATGTCCTCGCACTTCCGCACTGGCCTGGATGCGATGATCCGCGAGGCCGAGATGGAAGACATGGAAGCCAAGTGGAAGGCGCAGAACGAGAAAATCATGCGTCAGTTTCCCAATGGCGGCCCTGCCGGGACCGAGCAGACTGGCGCCTATCCCGCAGCGCCCCCTGCACCAACGCCTGAAGCATTGGCCGCTGGCCCAACGCCAGCCACGCCAACTCCCGCGCAAACTGCAGAGAGTGCGGCGCCAACCAGCCCAACTCCCGCCAGCACCCCATCCGGCACTTGACCATGGCGCTCAAGCTGAAAGACCTGGACCAGTCGCAGGCCCCGCTGCTCGATCACCTGATCGAACTGCGCGGACGGCTGATGAAGTGCGTGTTCTCGCTGGCGATCACCTTTGCCATCAGCTTCTATTTCGTCGATGACATCTTCGGCTTCCTGATCCGTCCGCTGACGGATGCCTTTCCGCCGGGCGAGGGTCGGCTGATCTACACCCGCCTCTACGAAGCCTTCTTCGTGGATATCAAGGTGGCGCTGTTCAGTGCCTTTTTCCTCAGTTTTCCGGTTATTTCCAACCAGTTGTGGGCCTTCGTCGCCCCTGGTTTGTATGCCCGCGAGAAGAAGGCCTTCCTGCCCTTCCTGCTGGCCACGCCCATCCTGTTCGTCAGTGGCGCGGCGCTGGCCTATTACATGGTCATGCCCACCGCGTTTCACTTCTTCCTGGGCTTCCAGGGAAGCCGTGGCGGCCTGAGCGTAGAGGCGCTGCCGGGCACGGCGGATTACCTGACACTGGTGATGCAGTTCATCCTGGCCTTCGGCATCAGCTTCCTGCTGCCGGTGCTGCTGCTGCTGCTCAACCGCGCCGGCATCGTCAGCCGCGCCCAGTTGAGCGGCGCGCGCCGTTATGTGATCGTGGGCATATTCATCGTCGCCGCCGTGGCCACCCCGCCCGACGTGGTCAGCCAGCTGATGCTGGCCGTGCCGCTGATCCTGCTGTTCGAAAGCTCGCTGCTGGTGATGCGGTTTACCGAAAGCCGCGATGCGAAGGCAGCGGCGGCAGAGGGCACGGAAGTCTCGACGCAAGTCGAGCAGGGCTGATCCGGCAACCTCGCGCCAGAGGCCATGTCGCTGCGACGAGGCTAACTTCGTTCACCAAGTCTCGCTACCTTCCCGCTTGGGGGAGGGGCTGGGGGTGGGTGATGGAAAAGGCAGATTGTGATGTGAGGAGGCTAAAACCTGCCTGGCAGCTAACGACCCATCGCGGAAATTCACGCGACACAAAGATTGTGCGATGTTCAAGTTATGAAACCGCTCGATTTAGACGCTCTTGCGAAGGCCAAGGCCGACGCAACCTTTTCAGAGCAGGCTTGGCTTACCTTCTAATTTTTTGGCCGACCCATGGCGTCATGATGCGCTGAAACCGGCTCTGGTGGCGCTCGGAGCTCGGAACCTCGGCGGTGCGGAGGGAGGGGCGGTCTACGCGAAAGTCCCGGTAATGCGTGTCGGCAGCTTCGGGCCTTCGCTCAACATTGGTGAAGCTCTAAGAAAACCTATGACGGGCATTTTCTGAATATCCCGACGCTTGTTAGGGGCAGAATGGTGGCCTAGACTTTGCGCATGTTCGATAATGAGGCTGCGCCAGCGACCCGTTTCTTCACGCATGTCGTAATCGAGAACTTTCTGGCGTCCGCGCTGGTCCAGCGCCTGCTTGACCATGTCGCAGCCAATCGCCATCACTTCACGCCCACGACGGTGCGCGAGGAAGATGGCACTCGCGTTGATCGGGCGTCGCGCATCTCGCTTGGGCTGGAAAACCTTGGACCATGCTTAGATCCGCTGGAAAGCTCTCTGCGGACCGCCGAACCGATGCTGCGTAAGCGCATTGGCATGGGTGCCTACGATTTTCACGATTTAGAGATGCAGATCGCCGCGCACAACGATGGGGCTTTTTTTCGCCGCCATAACGACAGCTATAAGGGCTGGAACTTGAACCGCGTGATTAGCGCGGTCTACTATTTCCACCGCGAACCCTGCGGTTTCACCGGCGGCGCCTTAAGACTTTACCCGCTGACCGGAGAAGGCCATGCCGACGTCGCACCAACGCACAACAGCCTGGTCGTATTCCCGTCATTCGTCCAGCACGAGGTGATGCCGGTCGCTTGCCCGTCGGGCGAGTTCATGGATTCGCGATTTGCCTTAAATTGCTGGTTTCGCAAGAAGCCGAAACCGGCCCTGCAAAGCCGCGCTTAAGGTGCGCAGACACCTGAACCGTTGCAGTTGACCGTGCTAGAGCAAGCGGTTTGGGTGAGGCAATTGCCTGGGCTCACACACCCGCAACTGGCTGCTTGTGCGGCCGACGGCACCGAGATCATCGCCACGATAGGCACCGCGACGGCGCCCATGCCCAGCGTCTTGACCAGTTCACGGCGCGTTCGGTCCGCTGGGGCCATCACCCGCTCCTGCAACAGGTCGCAGCATGAGAGCATGTCAAGTGCCCGCCATACCGCTTCGTCCGTAACAACATCGCCTGGCATTTCGTCATGGAGTTTAGCGGTAATGGCGGCGGTAGTGCGGGTGCCGTCGGCAGCACGCCAGACTGCGGCAGCGAACAGGTTAAGTGTAATTGCTTCGTCGGTGTTCAGATCATAGATCAGGACTTCATTGTCCATGTCGCGCACTACCAGTTCATCGGCACGCGCATGCGGTTTGATATCTAAAGCCATGCTCTTGATCCTCCGTTCGCCGAGAGGCTGCCGTATAGTGCCTTGGAATGCAAGCACTCGATCGTTGACGCAGAAGTTGAACTAATTGGCGATCTGCCTCAAGTTCGGTTGATGTCGCCCGAAGACTACACATCTGCCGACCTTGATCGCTTGGATTGGGCAGGTTCACTGGTGTTTGGCGGTTATGGCGCGCGTGTCGGCGCGCGTTTTGGTGACTGCGCACTCGGTGTGGAACTGGCGCTGCGGCCAATGCTCGGCACTCGACAAGCTGGGCCAGGCAAGGTGGACCGGATGTTGTCGGTGTTCCATCGCGACGGGCGCTACTGGATCTTTGGCGACGGCGAACTGAAATGCCAGCCGGTCCTGCGCGCGGACCTGCTCGATGCCTTCGACACGCACCTGCGCGCCACCTTCGCGGAGTTTTCTCGCAGGAAGTTGTTCGTGCATAGCGGAGTAGTGGGTTGGAACGGCAAAGCCATCATGGTTCCCGGCCAGTCCCGGGCTGGCAAGAGCACGCTGATCGCAGAGTTGGTGCAAGCCGGGGCCACTTACTTCTCTGACGAATACGCGGTGCTGGACAACAAGGGGCGGGTCCATCCCTTCGCCAAGCCGCTTTCGCTGCGCGACCCGATTACCTCGCGCCAGCGCAGGATGCCCGTGGAGTCATTCGGCGGTATTGCGGCCCGCCACCCACTGCCGGTCGGTCTGGTGTTGTTAA
This sequence comes from Pseudomonadota bacterium, assembly GCA_040386475.1. Lineage (GTDB taxonomy): Bacteria > Pseudomonadota > Alphaproteobacteria > Sphingomonadales > Sphingomonadaceae > Alteraurantiacibacter. The sequence continues at coordinate 5,453 of JAZKFK010000091.1, forward strand.
CGCAGTATTGTGCGGGGGCGAAGTGGCAACCCGTTGTCATGCCCGCTGGCGAGGGAGCACTGGCGATCATGGCCAACACTATTGCTGCTCGTCGCTGGCCAGCCCTGGCGCTTTCGGTCATCGGCACCGTGGCGCAGCGAGCGCCCTTTATCCGATCCGACCGCGGAGAAGCGCGCGAGGTGGCGCGGCTTATTCTGGCAGGCGCAAGTCTTGATTGATCTACCGGAATCCAATGCGGCACTAGTGGTGCGCATTCTGGCCGGCGCATGGCGTAACTCTCCTCCGCCGTGCGACATGACCGCGGAAGAGATTGCCCGGGTGACGCCACTTCTCACCACCTCCGGTGGCACGGCCCTCGGTTGGTGGCGCATTAAGGACGGCCCCTTATCCGATCACGCCGAGATACTGCGCAACTCGGCGCGCTTGCTGGCGCTTGACGACATCGCAAAGCAAGCGGCATTGTCCCAGCTCTGCGCTCTTCTAAACTCGGTTGGAGTCACGCCACTGCTGTTCAAGGGCTGGGCTGCGGCGCGCAGCTACCCGCAAGGCTGGCTGAGGCCCTATGGGGACTTCGACTTGCTGGTGCGCCGGGCCGAGTTCCTCGCGGTTCGCGAAGCGCTGGCCGCCGCAGCCAGCCGCTTCAACGGCAACGATTTCGCTCTTCCTTTTGGACCACACCGGCATTGCAGCGTGGACCTGCACGGTCGGCTTGATCCGTTCTATGCGGCGGAGGGCGAAACGCTGTTCAATCGCGCTCGCACCGTGACCTTGCCGGGCGGAACCCTTCTAGTGCCCTCGCGCGAGGATCACTTGCGCCTGTGTTCCATCCATTTGTTTCGTCACGGCGGCTGGCGGCCGCTTTGGCTATGCGATATTGCCGCGATGAGCGAAGCGGCGGACACCGATTTCGACTGGGAGCTGTGTTTGGGCGCCACGCCCGCCACTGCCGCCTGGACCGCTACCGCCGTCATGTTGGCACATCGGTTGCTTGGCGCGCGCAGAGATCACCTCCCGCCGCGCGTGCGTTGCCAAGAAGTGCCCGAATGGCTGGTTGCCACGGTGCTGCGATATTGGGAGGATCCACGGGCGGAAACAGTGATGCCGCTGCGGTCGGGGAGTATTCTAGCGCCGGTTGTTACCCTGAAGAGGCATTGGCCCGACCCCATCGCAGCCACAATCTGGAGCGGCGGCCACCCGAGTGCTGGCCCAAGGCTGCATTGGCAAATCCTGCGATGCGCGACAACGATTGCTCAAGGTTTCGCAGGTCGGTTCAAGCAGTCTGAACCGCCTCCGCAATAACGCCGGCTGCCGTGCGTTTTACTAGTGCCCGGACGGCAGCGGCGCCCTGCGCCGCGCGGCTGCCGATCTGGCCTTCGGAGGTGACCAGCACAGCACAAGGTGTGCCCCAGCAATTGTAGGCTTGCGCCACTTCTCCCCTAGCTTGGAGCAGCGCGTATTGCTCCATCGCGGCCACGCCTTCACCGACGCGCACGAGGTTCAGCACACCTGAATGGTTCTTCTGCCAACGGTCCACCTCGCCGGCCATCGCCGAGCAAGGCGGACAGTCGGACTTAATGAAGAGTAAGATCACCGGCCGGCGCGGAGCCAGCAGCTGCTCCAGCGTCACAAAGTTTCCTCGCGTATCACTGAGAGCGAAGGAAGGGGCCAATGAGCCGACCGGGAGGCCGTGACTGGTCGTGGGTGAGGCGTAAGCGGTTGCCGCGGGGGCCGCGCCCGCTTGGGCCTTCGCCAGACGGTGCAATATTTTCAATTGTGCTGCCGCGATCAGCAGTAGCAGCAGCAGCCCCACAACGGCGCCCGCACCAGCCAGCGCAATCCCTGGAGCAACGCCGAACAGCTGATCCAACCGCCAAGTTGCAGCCGCGGCAGGTCCTGCCACCACCGCCACCAGCCCCAGAGCGGTCAACAGGCCGCTGCGCACCAGAGTTAGCGCACTGATGGGTTTGGAATCGATTTGCCCGAAGCAACTGCACGCAGGGTGGCGACCATGGGCCAGGGCGAAGAAAATCACCGCCGTGAAAAGCCCAAGTAGACCCGCAGCAGCCATCGCACCCGCATAGGCGACCGAAGGAATGATGAGCGCTGCTGCCACTGCTAATTCGACGAGCGGCAGGGCTACAGCCACGACAGTCAATGTGCGGCCAATCAAACCGAAGCCCGCCAGCATCTCCCGTGTGGAGTCCAAGTTAGCCAGTTTCGACAAACCCGCGACGATGAATACAGGGAAGAGGATCAATCGTGCCAGCAAAGCGGCGATCAACAATGCCATTCGATAGGTCCAGTTCCGCCCAAAGGTTGTATGGGTTTCCTTCTTGTGAAGGGCGGTTCGGACAGACGCAACTAGGTAACAGGAATTAAATCCGCTGCACAAGCGCTCGTTGCCTCTTAGCGCGAAATGAAGCGCCGGCATTACCATGTAAGTTCAGTCGTGCTTGAATGGACCGCCGAGTTCGAAGCCGACATTCGTCGGGAGCGCCAGCGAGAAGGGATTGAGAAGGCAAAAGCAGTTGGCGGATACAAGGGGCGCAAAACTGCCATCGATGCGTCACAGGTGCGTTCTCTGCGCGACCAAGGACTTGGCGGGACCGAGATCGCGGGCAACTCGGGATCGCACGCGCAAGTGTCTATCGCGTTCTCGCGGGCAGAGAATAGCCGAGCCAAGGATGCATTTGCGAATAGGGGAGGAGGTGGAGGTCCTACACCGTTCCTCTCCATGTGATCCGGGTGGTGCCAATCAGGCGGCAGTTCAGGACGGCCGCCATCCACAGGAACGCATGGTCTGGGCCGACTGTTATCCAAGCTCTGCATGCGGGCTGGGGACTGGCAGCTTTCGCCATCCGCACGACGCAAAGCTGCCTGTCCGCTAACAACCCCATAGCGGACGCTAACTAACTGGGCATTGCTCGTTCATCGACAAAAAGGGC
>JAZKFK010000092.1:0-6975 GCA_040386475.1 Pseudomonadota bacterium
TCCGGTGATCCTGCGCGAGCTGTTCATCATCATTGCCGCCTTCGCGGCTTTCGCTTCTGCCGTGGCGGCCTATTCGCTGGCGTTCCACGGCACGGTGAGCGTTAAGGAAGTGCTCTCCACGGCCTTTGCCGCCGTCATCGGCCTCTATGTCGGCCGCTATCTCGAACGGAGATTGATCCGTGGCTAATCGTCACCTTGCCCCCGATACGCCCGAACTGCGCGCCCGTTGGGATGGCTTTGCCTGGACGCCTGAGAACGCGGCCAAGGCGAAGGAAATCGTCGCCCGTTATCCGGAAGGCCGCCAGCGCAGCGCCGTGATGCCGCTGCTCGATCTGGCCCAGCGGCAGGTTGGCGCTGAGACGGACACGCAAGGCTGGCTGCCCATTCCGGTTATGGAGTTCGTGGCGCGCCAGCTGGATATGCCGGCAATCCGCGTGGTCGAAGTGGCCAGCTTCTATTTCATGTACAATCTTGTCCCGGTCGGCAAATTCCACGTGCAGGTGTGCGGCACCACGCCGTGCATGCTGCGCGGATCGGATGACATTATCGCCACCTGCAAGAAGCGCGGCATAGCCAAGGGCCACACCACGGCTGACGGCCTGTTCACGCTGACCGAGGTGGAATGCATGGGCAACTGCGCCACAGCGCCAATGGTGCAGATCAACGACGACAATTACGAAGACCTGACCGCCGAGCGGCTCGACGCCGTGCTCGACGCGCTGGTTAAGGGCGAGCAGCCCAAGACCGGCACGCAGGAACCCGGCCGCCACACCAGCGAGCCGGCCAATGCCTTGTCATCGCTGAAGGACATGGTCACCGAGAATCACGACTATCGGGGTGAATGGTGATGGAACAGGCGATCCCGCTCCTCATCGCGCTGGCGCTGATCTTCGTGGCGTGGAAGGTGCTGAAGGGCATCGTCAAGACCGTGGTGTTGCTGGTGCTGGTCGCCGCTGCCGCGTGGTTCGTATTGGGTTCGGGGATGATGGCATGAGCCTGGCTGACAAGGATCGCATCTTCACCAACGTCTATGGTTATCAGCCGTGGACCCTTTCGGCTGCGCAGAAGCGTGGTGACTGGGATAACACCAAGAAGCTGATGGAAGTGGGCCAGGATGCGCTGATCGACGAGATCAAGGCATCGGGCCTGCGCGGGCGCGGCGGGGCAGGGTTCCCCACCGGCATGAAGTGGTCCTTCATGCCCAAGGAAAGCCGTGACGGTCGGCCTTCGTTCCTTGTCATCAATGCCGACGAGTCCGAGCCGGGCAGTTGCAAGGACCGCGAGATCATCCGCCATGATCCGCACAAGCTGATCGAAGGCGCGCTGATCGCCGGGTTCGCCATGCGCGCGCGGGCGGCCTACATCTACATTCGCGGCGAATATATCCGCGAGGCCGAGACGCTGTTTGCTGCCGTGCAGGAGGCTTACGACGCCAAGTTGCTGGGCAAGAACGCCGCCGGATCTGGCTATGATTTCGATGTCTACGTGCATCGCGGCGCGGGCGCTTACATCTGCGGCGAAGAAACCGCGATGATCGAGAGCCTGGAGGGCAAGAAGGGCCAGCCGCGCCTGAAGCCCCCGTTCCCGGCGGGCGCGGGCCTTTATGGCTGCCCCACCACGGTGAATAACGTGGAAAGCATCGCCGTGGTCCCCACCATCCTGCGGCGCGGCGCTTCGTGGTTTTCCAGCTTCGGGCGCGAGAACAACAAGGGCACCAAGCTGTTCCAGATCAGCGGGCACGTGAACAAGCCCTGCGTGGTCGAAGAAGCGATGAGCATCAGCTTCGAGGAGCTGATCGAGAAGCATTGCGGCGGCATTCGCGGCGGGTGGGACAACTTGCTGGCGGTGATCCCCGGCGGTTCCTCCGTGCCGCTGGTCCCTGCCGAGCAGATCCGCCCCGCGTTGATGGACTTTGACGGATTGCGCGAACTGGGCAGCGGGCTTGGCACCGCCGGCGTGATCGTGATGGACAAGAGCACGGATATCGTCCGTGCGATCAGCCGCCTGAGCTATTTCTACAAGCACGAGTCCTGTGGCCAATGCACCCCCTGCCGCGAAGGCACCGGGTGGATGTGGCGCATGATGACGCGGATGGAAACCGGCGACGCCAGCATCGAAGAGATCGACATGCTGCAACAGGTCACCAAGCAGGTGGAAGGCCACACCATCTGCGCGCTGGGAGATGCCGCAGCCTGGCCCATCCAGGGCCTCATCAAGCACTTCCGTCCGGAAATGGAGCGGCGCATCAATGAGCGCGCTGCCGCTTTGCAGGAGGCTGCCGAATGATCCGTCCTATCGCACTTTCCGCCTTGATCCTTTGTGCAGCCGTTCCCGTTGCGGCGCAGAACACGCAGGAAGAATATCGCCCCACCGGCACGCGCATCATTTCGCAGCAGCAGGAAGCCGATCCCGACTATTCGCGCCGCCTGCTGAAGGAAACTGCGGCCTGCGTTAACCGCTATGATGCGGCAGCCGTGGTGGCCCTGCTGCGTGGCGGCAACCAGCCTGCGCTGGATTATGCTGCCGAGGGCATACAGAATGAAGACGACAATGCGCCGCTGAGGCTGAGCGATTGCCTGACCGAGGCGATGAACGGCTCCCAGCTGACGGTGCAGATGCGCATTTCGCCGGATGCCTTGCGCACTGTGCTGGCCGAGGAAGCTTATCTTGGCCGCCACACCGGCCCGTTGACGCTGGGCCAGGGCGCTCCTCAGGTATTGGCGGGACGCCGGGTGATCGGCGGCGCGACCCCGGCACAATCGACCGCGCGCGGCCAGTTTGCCGATTGCCTGGTATTCAACGCTCCGGTCGAGGCTGACCGGCTGTTGCGGGGCCCGGTGGGCGGCGATACCGAGCGGGAAAACGCCCGCGCGCTGGCCCCGGCCATCGGCCAGTGCCTGACCGCCGGGCAACAAGCCAACTTCACCACCAACGCCATCCGCGATTTCGTCGCCGATGGCTTGTGGGCCCGCAGCGAGGCACTGTCGGCCATTGGCGCCGCGCAGGGTTCAGGGGAATAACGAGTAATGCCCAAGGTCACCGTTGACGGACAGGAAATCGAAGTTCCCGCCGGCGCCACCGTGCTGCAGGCGTGCGAGCTGGCGGGCAAGGAAATCCCCCGCTTCTGCTATCATGAGCGGCTGTCCATCGCCGGCAACTGCCGGATGTGCCTGGTGGAAGTGAAGCCTGGTCCGCCCAAGCCGCAGGCGTCCTGCGCACTGCCCGCCACCGAAGGCCAGGAAATCCGCACTGACAGCGAGATGGTCAAGAAGGCGCGCGAAGGGGTGATGGAGTTCCTCCTGATCAACCACCCGCTCGATTGCCCGATCTGCGACCAGGGCGGTGAGTGTGACCTGCAGGATCAGTCGGTGGCCTATGGCCGGGGCGCAAGCCGCTATCACGAGCACAAGCGCGCCGTGACCGAAAAGCACATGGGCCCGCTGATCAAGACCACGATGACCCGTTGCATCCACTGCACCCGCTGCGTGCGCTTCTCCGAAGAAGTGGCCGGCGTGGACGAAATCGGCGCGCTGTATCGCGGCGAGGACATGCAGATCACCACGTACCTTGAGCGTGCGGCCAAGCACGAACTTTCCGCCAACGTAATCGACCTGTGCCCGGTGGGCGCCCTGACGTCAGGCCCCTATGCCTACGAGGCGCGACCGTGGGAGCTGAAGAAGACCCTTTCGATCGACGTCAGTGACGCGGTGGGTTCCAACATCCGCATCGACAGCCGCGGCCGTGAAGTGCTGCGCGCGCTGCCGCGCATCAACGATGACGTGAACGAGGAATGGATCTCCGACAAGGCGCGCTACCAGGTTGAAGGCCTGACGCGTCGCCGGTTGGACGCGGTGTGGATCCGCACGAATGGCAAGCTTGCGTCTGCGACCTGGGACGAGGCGTTCGCCGCTATCGCCAAGGCCCATAAGAGCTCGGGGCCGGGTGCTTCTATCGCGGCTGTCGCGGGTGACTTGCTCGATTGCGAGACCATGTTCGCCGCCAAGGCGCTGCTCAAGGCCAGTGGCTCCACGCTGCTGGAAAGCCGCCAGACTGGCATGGACTATGACGTGTCCAGCCTCTCGGCGATCAATTTCAACTCGACCTTTTCGGGAATCGAGACTGCCGACGCAGTGCTGATCATCGGCAGCCATGTACGCTGGGAAGCGCCGCTGGTGAACGTGCGGCTGCGCAAGGCGGCCAAGAAAGGCGCCAAGATCTTCGTGGTCGGCCCCGAATGGGAAACGACCTATCCGACGACCTTCCTGGGTGAGGATTTGTCGGTGCTCGGCAACCTGCCCAAGGCGGCGACCGACGCGCTGACGAACGCTGAGCGACCGGCCGTGATCCTTGGTGGTGCGGGCTTCGCGAAGGGTGCGCACGCGGTGGCTCTGAAGATCGCGCACGATTTCAACATGGTCCGTGAGGGCTGGAACGGCTTCAACGCGCTGCACATGGCCGCTGCCCGCATGGGCGCGGTGATGCTGGGCTTTGCCTCGCAAGGCGGCCTGGCCGATCTGGCTGCGGCCAATCCCAAGGTGCTGCTGGCGCTGGGCGCGGACGAGGTTGATTTTACCAGGTTTCCCGACAGTCTGAAGGTCTACATCGGCCACCACGGTGACAAGGGCGCGCATGCGGCCGACATTGTGCTGCCCGCCGCTGCCTATACCGAAAAGCCCGGCACCTATGTGAACACCGAAGGCCGCGTGCAGCGCGCTGACAAGGCGGTGTTCGCTCCGGGTGACGCGCGCGAGGATTGGACGATCCTGCGCGCACTGGCTGATGCGCTGGGCGTGTCGGTCGGTTTTGACAGCTTCCATGCCCTGCGCGCCGCGATGGTGGCCGAGGTTCCTGCCTTGGCGAACGAAGGCGAACTGGCCGCTTACGGCGCGCTGCCCGCTTCGGTCAGCGGGACAGTCAAGCCGGAAGGCAGCATCAGCGCCTATCCGATTGCCGACTTCTACCTCACCAACCCCATCGCCCGCGCCAGCGCGGTGATGCAGCGCTGCTCGGACGAACTGCTCCACGGCGGCGAATTGGCGGAGGCAGCGGAATGACCGCGTGGTTCCAATCCTTCGGCATGACCTACGAGTGGGCATGGTTTGTCGCCACGTTCGCCGGCATCCTGCTGATCGCGCTGCCGCTGATGCTGGGCGTGGCGATGATCATTTATGCCGACCGCAAGATCTGGGCGGCGATGGCGCTGCGCCGTGGTCCCAACGTGGTCGGTCCGTTCGGCCTGTTGCAGAGCTTTGCTGACGGCTTGAAGGTGTTCCTGCAGGAAACCATCGTCCCCAGCGCGGCCAACAAGGGCCTGTTCCTGCTGGCGCCGATCATCACCTTTACCGTGACGTTGATGGCCTGGGCGGTGATCCCATTCAATTCAGGCGCAATCCTGGCGGATATCAACGTGGGCCTGCTGTACATCCTCGCGATCAGTTCGCTGGGCGTTTATGGCACGGTGATCGCGGGCTGGGCGTCCAACTCCAAGTATCCGTTCTTCTCCGCCATGCGCGCCTCGGCGCAGATGATCAGCTATGAAGTCTCGATCGGCTTCATCCTGGTTTGTGTGGTGCTGTGGGCTGACAGCTTCAACCTGAAGACCATTGTCGAAGCGCAGCAGGGCCACGTGTTCGGCGTGCTGAATGGCTTCGTGTTCAACCCGCTGCTGTTTCCGCTGTGGGTGATGTTCCTGATCTCCAGCCTGGCCGAAACCCAGCGCGCCCCGTTCGACCTGACCGAGGCCGAAAGCGAGCTGGTGGCCGGTTACCAGACCGAATACTCCAGCATGGCCTTCGCGCTCTACTGGCTGGGCGAATACGGCAACGTGCTGCTGATGTGCGCATTAAACTCCGTGCTGTTCTTTGGTGGCTACCTGCCGCCGATCGAATGGGCGCCGCTGTACCTGGTTCCGGGCATCGTCTGGCTGCTGCTGAAGATCCTGTTCTTCTTCTTCATCTTCAGCTGGGTGAAGGCCACCGTGCCGCGCTACCGCTATGACCAACTGATGCGCCTGGGCTGGAAGGTGTTCCTGCCGCTGTCGCTGTTTTTCGTCTTCGCTGTCAGCTTCTATCTTATGCTTACGAGGTATGGGGCATGACCGCCGCGCAACTCATCAAGTCGTTCACCCTGTGGGAATTCCTCAAGGCGCATTGGCTGACCTTGAAGTATTTCTTCAAGCCCAAGGCGACGATCAACTATCCGTTCGAGAAGAACCCGCTGTCGCCCCGCTTCCGCGGCGAGCATGCGCTGCGTCGCTATCCCAATGGCGAGGAGCGGTGCATCGCCTGCAAGCTGTGCGAGGCGGTGTGCCCGGCGCAGGCAATCACCATCGAGGCCGAGCCGCGTGATGACGGCAGCCGCCGCACCACGCGCTACGACATCGACATGACCAAGTGCATCTACTGCGGGTTCTGCCAGGAAGCCTGCCCGGTGGATGCGATCGTCGAAGGGCCGAACTTCGAATACGCGACCGAAACGCGCGAGGAACTGCTGTACGACAAGGCGAAACTGCTGGGCAACGGGGACAAGTGGGAGCGGGCCATCCTCGCGAACCTTGAAGCCGATGCGCCGTATCGTTAAGCGCGCGGGCAATTGAACGGGGACCCATGATCCAACTTCTCGCCTTTTACCTGTTTGCCGTGCTGGCGGTGGCGTCTGGCGCCTTCGTCGTGCTGTCCCGCAACCCGGTGCATTCGGTCCTGTGGCTGATCCTGGCCTTCTTTAACGCCGCCGGCCTGATGATCCTGGTGGGGGCGGAGTTCATCGCCATGCTGCTGGTCATCGTTTACGTGGGCGCGGTAGCGGTGCTGTTCCTGTTCGTCGTCATGATGCTGAACATCGATTTTGCCGAGCTGCGCGCAGGCTTCATCAAGAATGCCCCGTTGGGCGCACTGGTGGCGGTGGTCCTGTTCGTGGAACTTCTGGTGGTGGTGATCCTGGGCCAGGCCGGACCGGTGCAACTGGGCGTGGCCGACG